>JBMOPR010000608.1:0-10478 GCA_049323075.1 Pseudomonadota bacterium | reverse complement strand
TTTCCCAGGGTGTGAACCAGTCCAGCAGCGGCACCGACAAGGTCAACGCCATCATCAACTGCCACCTGGCCACCGGCCGCATCGGCAAGCCCGGCGCGTCGCCGTTTTCGCTCACCGGCCAGCCCAACGCCATGGGCGGGCGCGAGGTGGGCGGGCTGGCCAACCAGCTGGCCGCGCACATGGATTTTTATCCCGAGCAAGTGGACCGCGTACGCCGTTTCTGGAACGCGCCGCGCATGGCCAGTGGCCCGGGCCTGAAGGCGGTAGAGCTGTTCGACGCGGTGGAAGCAGGCAAGGTGAAGGCGATCTGGATCATGGGCACCAATCCGGTGGTGAGCCTGCCCAACGCCGACCAGGCCATCCGCGCGCTGCAGGCCTGCCCGCTGGTGGTGGTATCTGACTGCATCGCGAAAACCGACACCACGGCGCTCGCCCACGTATTACTGCCCGCCGCCGGCTGGGGGGAAAAGGATGGCACCGTCACCAATTCCGAACGCCGCATCTCGCGGCAACGGCCGCTGCTGGGCACGCTGGGTGAAGCCCGGCCTGACTGGCGCATTCTGACCGACGTGGCACGGGCCATGGGCTTTTCGAATCACTTCCAGTACGAAAACCCGTTGGATATTTTTCGCGAACATGCGGCACTCAGCGCGTTTGAAAATTCCGATGGCAGCTGGCGCGCGTTCAACATTGGCGGACTGCAGGACCTCGATGGCGCAGGCTACGATGCGCTGCAGCCGGTGCAGTGGCCGGTGCTGGACGGCACGGCAGGTTCCGGCGCTCTTTCGGGCGCTCTTTCCGGCACAACGCGCCTGTACGCCGACGGCCGCTTCAGCACGCCCTCCGGCAAAGCCCGCTTCATCGCGCTGCAAACCCGCGCGGTGGCCAACGCCGTTTCACCCGAATTTCCCCTGGCACTGAATACCGGCCGCGTCCGCGACCAGTGGCACACCATGACCCGCACCGCACTGGCACCGCCGCTCAACGCCCACAAGCCGGAACCTTTCGTGGAAATCCATCCGGACACCGCCGCGCGTTTCCACATCAGCAACGGCGGCTACGTGCGCATACGCAGCCCCTGGGGCAGCATGCAGGCGCGGGCTACCGTCACCAGCGGCGTACGTGCCGGCGACGTCTTCGTCCCCATGCACTGGAACGAACAGTTCGCCCGCAACGGCCGCGTCGGTGCGCTGGTGAACCCGGCCACCGATCCCTACTCCGGCCAGCCCGAATCCAAGCACACCCCCTGCACCATCGAAACCTGGCAACCGGACTGGATCGGCTTCCTGTTTTCGCGGGTGGACCTGCCGCTGCCGGACTGCGCCTGGGCGGTGAAAGTGCGCGGCGAACAGTTCTTCCGCTACGAACTGGCAGGCAAGGGCAGCGTGGGCGACTGGACCACCCTGGCCCACCGGCTGGGACTGGCGCTGCCGCACGGCGAAACACCTTCCCTTTTATATGAAGATCCGCGCCAGGGCAGTTTCCGCTGGGCCAGTTTCGACGGCGATCAACTGCAAAGCTGCGCCTTCGCCGGCCCGGCCAGCTCCCCCGCCCTGCTGGGCGCCGACCGCCGCTGGCTGGCCTCGCTGTTCGCCAAACCGGCCCTGGATGCCCTCGACCGCAAAGCCCTGCTGTCCGGCAAAAGCCCCGCCGGCGTGGAAGACTGCGGCCGCACCGTGTGCGCCTGCTTCGGCGTGGGCGAGAAAACCATCCTCAAGGCTATCAAGGAACACCGCCTCGCCAGCGCCGCCGACGTGGGCAAGCACCTGAAAGCCGGTACCAACTGCGGTTCCTGCGTGGCGGAAATCAAAACCCTGCTGGCGGGCGGCTGAAAATCGCCAACTGCCCAGCCGGCACGGTGCCATTCCCAAAAAAACCTGGCCCCAAAAACACTCCGGCCCCATACAGGCACCGGTCCCGCGCCCCGTTCCACAGCATTCGCCATCACCGCATTTCTTCATCCACTTAACAAAATGGCAAAACGACCGCCGCAGCCCGGCCGGCTGTTTTGCACCGCAATACAACACGATCGACGGTGGCACGCTCCATTAATGAACTTTTATTCGCTACGCACTGTTTTGGACGCGAACCATAGAAGTGCATCAACACAATCTCAGCGAACCACAAACGTGCATTTTTCAATTTTCACCCCCGCAACCCCCTGATTTCTGACTTTTTTTAAACTCCATCACGACAAATTCCGCAGTGGGCACACTAGTTGCTAAATCAGATTTCGAGAAGTTTTTACTATCGGCCAAAACCGGGCCTGCGCTTACGCCCCGGTTTGTATAGGTAAACTGGAGTCTGCTGTGAGCAAGCAAAAACTAGTAGTGATCGGAAATGGAATGGTCGGCCAGAAGTTCCTGGCCCAGCTGGCTGAAAGCGACCAGGCCGCCGCCTTTGACGTCACCACCTTCTGCGAAGAACCCCGTCCCGCTTACGACCGCGTGTATCTGTCGGCGTATTTCAGCGGCAAGACGGCGGAAGATCTGTCGCTGGTGCCCCCCGGATTTTTCGAGGCGAACAATATCAATCTGCGCCTCAACGACAAGGCCGTGAACATCGATCGCGCGGCCAAGAAAGTCATTACCGCAAACGGGGAAAGCCTCCCCTACGACAAGCTGGTGCTGGCCACCGGCTCGTATCCGTTTGTCCCACCGATTCCAGGAAAAGATCGCCCCGAATGCTTGGTTTACCGAACCATTGAAGACCTGGAAGCCATCAAGGCCACCGCAGCCAAAAGCCGCGTGGGCGTGGTGGTCGGGGGCGGTCTGCTGGGCTTGGAAGCCGCCAAGGCATTGAAAGACCTCGGCCTGGAAACCCACGTGGTGGAATTCGCGCCGCGCCTGATGGCGGTGCAGGTCGACGAGGGCGGCGGCAAACTGCTGCGCTCGATGATCGAGGAACTGGGTGTGAAGGTTCACACCGGCAAGAACACGCAGAAAATCGAGGACGGCACCAACACCACACTGAAAATGTGTTTCGCTGACGGCAGCGAACTGGAAACCGACCTGATCCTGTTTTCCGCCGGTATCCGCCCCCGCGACGAACTGGCCAAGATCGCCGGCATCGCCATGGGCGAGCGCGGCGGCATCACCGTCAACAATTTCTGTCAGACTTCCGATCCGGACATTTACGCCATCGGCGAATGCGCCCTGTGGAACGGCCGCATTTTCGGCCTGGTGGCTCCCGGCTACCAGATGGCACAAGTGGCGGTGGACGCGATCACCGGCAAGCTGGAAAGCGAATTCAAGGGCGCCGACATGAGCACCAAGCTCAAGCTGATGGGCGTGGACGTGGCCAGCATCGGCGACGCCCACGGCACCACCAAAGGCGCGCAAAGCTATTCCTTCGTGGATGAGGTCAACAAGGTCTACAAGAAAATCGTCGTCAGCAACGACAACAAATACCTGCTCGGCGCAGTGCTGGTAGGCGAGGCCGAAAACTACGGCACCCTGCTGCAGATGATGCTCAACAACATCGAGCTGCCGGAATTCCCCGACATGCTGATCCTGCCCCAGCGCGACGGCGCCGCCGCACCGGCCATGGGCGTGGACAAGCTACCGGATTCCGCGCAGATCTGTTCCTGCAACAACGTCACCAAGGGCCAGCTGTGCTGCTCGGTGCAGAGCGGCGTCACCGAACTGGGCGCGCTGAAAGCGGCCACCAAGGCCGGCACCAGCTGCGGCGGCTGTACCGCACTGGTCGGCCAGGTGATGAACGCGGAACTGGCCAAGCTGGGCATCGAAGTCAAAAAGGATCTGTGCGAACACTTCCCGTATTCGCGCCAGGAGCTGTACCACATCGTGCGCGTGAACGGCATCCGCTCCTTTGAAGAACTGGTCGCCAAATTCGGCAAGGGCAAGGGCTGCGACATCTGCAAACCCACCGCCGCATCGATCCTGGCATCGTGCTGGAACGACTACATCCTGAAAACCGAACACGCCGGCCTGCAGGACACCAACGACTATTTCCTGGCGAACATGCAGAAAGACGGCACCTACTCCGTCGTGCCCCGCGTGCCCGGCGGCGAAATCACGCCGGACGGTCTGATCGCGATCGGCGCGGTGGCGAAAAAATTCGACCTGTACACCAAAATCACCGGCGGCCAGCGTATCGATCTGTTCGGCGCGCAGGTGCATGAACTGCCGCTGATCTGGAAAGAACTGATCGACGCCGGTTTTGAAAGCGGCCACGCCTACGGCAAATCCCTGCGCACCGTGAAAAGCTGCGTCGGTTCCACCTGGTGCCGCTACGGCATGCTCGACAGCGTCGGCATGGCCATCAACCTGGAAAAACGCTATCGCGGCCTGCGTTCGCCGCACAAACTGAAAATGGCGGTGTCCGGCTGCACCCGCGAGTGCGCCGAAGCCCAAAGCAAGGACGTGGGCGTGATCGCCACCGAGAAAGGCTGGAACCTGTACCTGTGCGGCAACGGCGGCATGAAACCGCGCCACGCCGACCTGTTCGCCTCCGACCTGGACGACGCCACGCTGATCCGGTACATCGACCGCTTCATGATGTTCTACGTCAAGACCGCCGATCGCCTGCAGCGCACTTCGGTGTGGATGGACAACCTGGAAGGCGGCCTGAAATACCTGCAGGACGTGATCATCAACGATTCGCTCGGCATCGGTGCGGAACTGGAGGCGCAGATGCAGCACCTGGTGGACACCTACCAGTGCGAGTGGAAATCCACTGTGGAAGATGCGGAAAAGCTCAAGCGCTTCCGCCATTTCATCAACAGCGACGAGAAGGATTCCAACGTGGTGTTTGTGAAGGAGCGCGGCCAGATCCGTCCGGCCACGCAGGAAGAAAAGCGCATTCAACTGGTCGCAGTCTGAGGAGGTTCCCATGAACGCAAAAGTAGAGCTCCAGTGGGTAACGGTGTGCAGCGCCAGCGATCTGCTGCCGAATCTGGGCGTCTGCGCCCGGGTGGGCAACAAGCAGGTAGCGATTTTCAGAATTGCGGAACAGGGCAAGAGCACCCTGTACGCCATCGACAACCATGATCCGTTCAGCGACGCCAACGTGCTGTCGCGGGGCATCGTGGGCGATCTGAAGGGTCGCAACGTGGTGGCGTCGCCGATCTACAAGCACCACTTCGATCTGGCCACCGGCGAGTGCCTGGAAGACGACGTGAAAATCCCGGTGTACCAGGTGCGGGAAAACGGCGGCAAGGTGGAACTGTTTCTGGGCTGAGTGCCGGGTTCAGAAAAGCATCAGTTCAAGGAATTTGCGGTCATCATTCAGCCGGATGACCGCTACAGCGTCGAAGAGGGGTGATTGGCCTCACCTCTCCCAGACAGGTCATACCCTGACCTTTGTTGCTCGGACAGGCCCTCGGGCCGACTCCAGGCTGGCTGGCGACAGTGACCGGCCCCAACCCCAGGGGACTGGTAACGGGAATGAGCGATATCGAACTCCCCATACCCTTGAAGGTCGTTCCCGTCTGTCGCCATGCTGGCCATCTTTTCCAACCCCGCAGCCAATCCCGCTTAGGCAGCGCGCAGACCGCCCGCGCCACACCCGGGCCTTCTAGGCTGCGTCAGCGTCATCAGGTATAATCCGCCGACTTTTTTAACCCCCCATCCATTCAGACAGAAAGGTTCGATCATGGGCTACAACGCGATTCCCCCCGGCAAGGACATTCCCAACGAAATCTACGTGGCCATCGAAATCCCGGCCAACAGCACACCAATCAAGTACGAAATCGACAAGGACAGCGACACCGTGTTCGTTGACCGCTTCATGGCCACCCCGATGTTCTACCCCGCCAACTACGGCTACGTCCCCAACACCCTGGGCGACGACGGCGACCCGCTGGACGTGCTGGTCGTAACCCCGTACCCGTCCGGTGGGCATCCTGAACATGTCGGACGAAGCCGGTCAGGACGCAAAAATCCTGGCGGTTCCCCACGACAAGCTGACCGTGCTGTACAAGCACGTGAAGGAATACACCGACCTGCCGGAACTGCTGATCAAGCAGATCGAGCATTTCTTCGAGAACTACAAGGACCTGGAACCCGGCAAATGGGTGAAGGTTGACAGCTGGGCCGGCGCTGCCGAAGCCAAAGCGGCAATCGTGAAAGCCGTAGAAGCTGCGAAGAAGTAATGTTGCCAGACGGCGTTTGACTGCGCCGCTGCAGAATGAAAAAGGGCCTTTTTTCCGGGCCCTTTTTTTATTCGCGAAGCATTATTCTGGAGGTTTTGTTCGGGAAGCTCTTGGTTCTGAAAACTCGGCTCAGAAAGATTTGTTCGGATTGTTTGATTCAATTTGCATTGTCCAGCCGGTTTTATTCCGCACCGCTACAGATCCAGTTCCATCCTCGCCATTTTGCGCGCCAGGCCCGGCACGTAACTCAGCCAGCGTCCCAGCTTCGCCTCGATGCCCACCGGAATCTCTTCCCGCCCGGACTGGATGGCTTTCACAATGGCCTCCGCCACCGCCCGCGGCGGCAGGTTGCGGCGGTGATAGAAACGCTGGGCACTGTCCCGCA
Source organism: Pseudomonadota bacterium (assembly GCA_049323075.1). Classification (GTDB taxonomy): domain Bacteria; phylum Pseudomonadota; class Gammaproteobacteria; order Pseudomonadales; family Ketobacteraceae; genus Ch67. Next base: position 3,978 of record JBMOPR010000608.1, on the reverse strand, counting down.
ACCGCTCCTGCTCGGCACTGTCCACACCGACGAAAAAGGTCGACCGGGTGATCGGCGTATCGATCACGCCGGGGCAGACACTCACCACCTGAATACTGTCATGGGCCAGTTCCGCCCGGATGCAATTGTTCAGCATCAGCACCGCCGCCTTTGAGGTGGCATAGGCCGGCATCATGCGCGTGGGCGTGTAGCCCGCCATCGACGACACGTTGACAATGGTGCCCGCAATCCCGGCATCCACCATCTGCTGCGCGAACAGGCGCGAACCGTGGATCACACCCCACAGATTCACGTGCAGCACTTTCTCCCAGTCCGCAGTATGGGTGTCGAGGAATTTTCCCGCCACGCCGATGCCCGCGTTGTTCACCACAATATCCGGCGCACCCAGCTGTTGCTGCACCCAGCCGGCGAATTTTTCCATGGCCTTGGCGTTGCCCACATCCACCTTGTAGGAATGGGCAACCGCACCCAGATCCCACGCCAGTTGCGCCGATTCCTCCGCCGCTGCCTGATTGATGTCGGCCGCCACCACCTCCGCACCGGCACGGGCCAGTGCCAGCAGGGTTTCACGGCCGATGCCCGAGCCCGCGCCTGTCACGATCGCCAGTTTGCCGCCCAGCGGCTTGTCCTGTCTGGCAATCCGGGCCCGTTTGAGCACGCCCGTTTCCGGCCGGCCTTCGTTGAAATCCACAAATTCGGAAATCATGTTTGCCAGCAATTGCGGGTGGCTCAGCGGCATCCAGTGACCGGCCGACACTTCGCGGCACCAGAGGTTTTCCACCCAGGGCCGCACGCTGTCACGCGCCATGGGAATGGAGACGAAATCGTCGTTGACGGGAATGACCAGCTGCACCGGTATCGACGTTGACCGCTGCTGCGGATTGGCCAGCCGGCCGATGTTGGCGCGGTACAGTTCGATGCCGTTCACGCCGTCACGCTCCTGCGTGGCACTGGGGGGCGCCACCACGCCCTGACGGCTCGCCAGCATCCGGTGCCAGTGTTTTCCCAGCACATTTTTCCAAAGTAGCGGCGCCAGCCCCGGCAGCTGGAAGAACCACACATACCAGGAACCCAGCACCTGCTTGCCCACGGCGGCGAGGTCTTTCGGCGACAGGGTTTGCAGCGCGTCGCGTATCCAGAATCCGATGTGATCCAGGCAGGGCCCGGATACGGATGAAAAGGATTTTATCCGCGCCTGCAACTGCGGATCAGTCACCGACTCCCAGCTTTGCACCGCGCCCCAGTCATGGGCCACCAGATGCACGGGTTGATCCGGGCTGACGGCATCCAGCACGGCGCGAAAATCCGCCGCCAGCTGTTCCAGCGCGTAATCCTGTGTCGACTGCGGCGCCGTGGACTGACCGGTGCCACGCACATCGTAGGTCACCACGCGAAAACGCTGGCTCAGCTGCGGAATCAAACCGCGCCAGACGTCGCTGCAATCGGGGTAACCGTGCACCAGGATCAGGGTGGGCGAGTTCGCTTCGCCATAAATGTTGACCGCCAGCTGCACATTGCCGGACTCCACCTGTAAACACTGCTCGGGCGCCATGAAAAAATGCTCCTGAAATCTGTCTGCCGATGCCGCCTGGCCAATCGCCGGACGGGGCCCCCAGCTTAGCGATGCATGCCGGCGCCGTACTGTTCTGTCACGTCATTTTTCTGCAGCAGCACGACGTCGTCTCCCAGCCATTCCAGCCGCGCCCCCCAGTGGGTTGCGATCCAGCCAAACGTGCGGTCACTGAAAAAGCAGATGTGGGTGGGATCGAGAATATAGTGCCAGCGCGCGAAGGCCGCCTGATCGCGAACCCGCTTGGTCATGACGCCGAGCCAGCCGCCCGGGCGCAGGCAGGTGAAAAGCTGGTCCAGCACCGCGCGCGGATCGGGCAGGTGCTCCAGCACTTCGGTGGCGCAGATAAAATCGTATTGCTGCTGCAACGTCGCCGCGTCGGGAAAATAAAACTTGTCGTACAGTGCGACGGAATGCCCGGCCTCCCGCAATATCGCGGCCAGCGCCGGGCCGGGGCCGCAACCGAAATCCAGTCCGGTGGATTGCAGCGGCAATCGCTGCAGCAAAGGTTGCGCCAGTCGCATCAGAAAACGCCGGTAACCCGCATCGGCGGGATCGTTTTCATGCTGGTCGTACACGGCTTTTTCCGCAGCGGTATCCAGATGAAACGATGCCGGCACGAACACCAGTTCGCAGTCCACGCAACGCAGGTAATCACGGCGGCAGTCGCGGTGCCAGGGCTCAATGTTTTGCCCGTTGCACAGAGGACAGGTCAGCACGGATGACATGGCCGACGGTCGCTCTCAGTCCTTGCGCTGGTTGAACTGTTCCAGTTGTCCGGCACTGGCTTCCTTCTGGTAGCGCTGCTTCCACTCGTCATAGGGCATGCCGTAGATTTTTTCCCGCGCCTGATCATAGGTGAGCGTCTCGCCCTGCTCCTGCGCGGCCGTCACCATCCACTTGGCCAGACAGTTGCGGCAGAAACCCGCCAGGTTCATCAGGTCGATATTCTGCACTTCCTTGTGGTCATCCAGATGTTGCAGCAGGCGGCGAAAAACAGCAGCTTCGATTTCAGTGGTCTTGTTCATGGGAATGCACCGGTAAAAAACGGGAATCCATTCTACCGCATGCCTTTCCAATCGCGCGCGCGCGCCTGCTAGAATGCCGGCTGACCGCCGCCACACAGACCCATCATCATGGACATGCCTGCCCCGCCCCCCGACAGCCGCTCGCCCACGCCTCCCGGCGCCCGGCGCTGGCTGTACGTGATCGCTCTGATCTGGCTGCTGCTGGTGGCCGGCCTGCTGTGGTATTCCCTGCGCATGCCCCAGCAGTGGTTCGACCCGCTGCAGATACAGCCCCACGCCTTCCAGGACGCCAGCGCTCTACACCGCCTCACCGCCGCGCTGGCAAAGCAGCATCCCGATCTGAAGCCCGGGCAGCCGCTGTTCATCCGTTTCCGCCAGACGGACTGCCGCTGTGAGCAGCTGGTGGACGCCTACCATCAACTGCAAACCAAGTTACTGCAACAGCAGGGATACCGCGTGCTGACCGTGGAAAAAGCCGATCTGGAGCAACTGGCAAGGACGCAACTGCCGGAACTGTTCAGCTGGATCACAGCAACGCCGGCCGTGATGGTGGTGGATGGAAACGGTGCGCTGGCCTATTTCGGCCCCTATCATCAGGAAGGCGTCTGTAACAGTGAAAACAGCTATCTGGAACCGGTGCTGCAGGCGGTGAATACGCAGCAACCGGTGAACATCATCAACACGCTGGTATTTGGCTGCTTCTGCGCCACGGCGCCGTCACGCGGCACGAACTGAATCATTCCGCAGGCTGCGTGGCGCCGCAGAATCGCTGCACCAGTTCGCCTTTCATCTTTGCGCCAAATTCGCTGATCCACAGCCACTCGTAATAATCGCGCCCCACGGCGTCCGGTGGCACCGGCTCCTGCCCCCAGTTGGCCCGCATGCGATGATCACGCAGATAATCGTCCATCGCATCCTGCACGGATTCGTGCTGCCAGCCAGCATCGATGAACGCCACCGGGTCCGGGCAGATGTCGTCAGCCAGCGCTGCAACCGGTGACAGTGCCAGCAGCATCAGAATTTGCCTGCAACCTGGTTTACGCAACATGTCGCACTCCTCCTTCATAACGGATTTTTTCCCGGGCCGGATATTCCAGCCGCCGACAGGGTTCACCCGCACACTTCGTGGCGAACCCCGCTCCCACGTTCAGTGCTGCCCGGCCCTGCGCGCTTCAAGCAGGTCGATCAGCAGCGCCAGGAATGTGCGCGCCGGCAGCTGGCTCCAGCGGTGCGCATGCAGAAATTTCACTACCTGCGGACCGGTCTGGTAATAATACTTCACCGCCCAGCGGCCACCCGGTGCCCGAACCAACTGCGTATCGCGAAATTCACGCACGATATCCAACCGGGTTTCCAGCGACGTATTCCTGGCCAGAAACA
>JBMOPR010000607.1:0-10505 GCA_049323075.1 Pseudomonadota bacterium | reverse complement strand
AAAACGCCAGTTGTGCGCGGTGGCACGGTCAATCCACTGGTTGCGCAAGGCGAAAAAAAGCAGTTTGAACAGGTCGTGCCAGCGAAAGCGTGGCAGCAGGTGACGGGTACTGCGCCGCTCCATGTCGGTAGCCACTGGCCGATAATCCGGATTGGTCGCCAGCTCGTTATAAATGTTGAAGAGGCGCTCCAGATAGATCAGCAGCCCACGTCCATCAATCGGCACACAGTTCACATTCAGGCAGACGGTATCGGATGCACCGCGAATCAGCCGCGCACGCACCATGGGTTCGGTGCAGCAGTCCATCTTCTGCAACAGGAATGCTTGAATCTGCTGGTCCACATCGGCGGCGGGTTGTTCGTAGCACCAGTCGAACCGGTCAAGAACGGCGCTGTCCCAACGCTGCCAAAGTGGTTTCCAGCTACTGTACAGCAAGCGGCAGCCAAGAATGGGTTCGGCATCCACCGACAAACGCAAGGCACGGCGAAAACGCGGCAGGTCGAGAGGCTTCTGCGGGCAAAACACGATATGCATGACGTGATCGCCAAAGGATTGCAGGCACACGTTGACATAGTCGAGCAGGGTCAGACGGTATTTCTTATTGTTATTCATTGTGTATCCGCCATAACTTCGCAGACGCTGGCCGTTCAAGTCAGAACGCAGCGGTCAGACAACAGATGGGCGAATTACAGCACGGCCACTGACCAGTCATCTCGCATAATTCGGACGAATTAATCGTTATATATGGCCAGAAATTACCGGAGGTTGACATTGAACGATGCCAAACATCAAAAACGCGTCAGCCCGCCGGATTTCCGCGTTCAGAAAGTGGAGCGGATGCTGAGCTCGCCCACCACAACGCTCAATTCTGTTTGCATGTGGTAACCGGCATAGGGGTTGTAAATGAAGTTGTCTACAGCGGTGGAGGTGCTGTTGGTGCTGCCATCGGCAGGAACATCCTGCTCCGACGTGACATACCCCAGGGCACCATCAATGACGGTGTCCTTGCTCCAGTGATAGCCAAAGCCCACCGAGTAAAGGAACGTCTCACCAATCGGCAGGATCAGATCCGCCTTGTCCAGCGGCACCGAACTGCCTCGCGGCTCGTAACCGGACCGCAATACCAGGCGATCGTTGTACTGGTATTCCATCCCCAGCGCCCAACTCCACACACTTTCATAGCCGCGAGGCAGGAACAAACCATCGGAGCCGATGTGACCACCCGTCGTCCCGCGGTCCAGCCCCTCCACGATCGCCCCCAGCACTCCGAGAAATTCCACGGGTTCCTCGAATTTGATTTCCCAGATGTCCCACACCGCCGTGTCGGTCCACTTCACGTCGATATTGGTTTTGAAGTCCGGCGTCACCTTGATGGAGGCGCCCAGTGCCAGATGCTGCGGATACTCCACCTCCACCGATGCGCCCGTCACATCACGCGAGATCTGCCCGGGTACTCCCACAGCACGCACCAGAAAGCCTATATCCGGATTCTGGGCCAGGCTGTTCACGAACCCGCGCACGTCATCGGAATACTGGATGTGGACATCGCCCTCCAGCCGGTCGCGGGAACCGCTCATATAGGTGGCACCCAGACTGAGCCAGGGCCAGACCTGCCACAGCAAACCCAGGGTGTAGGTGGACGAAACGTAACTTTCCAGCTCGGTGTCGATGTTGGCGACACTGGCAAACGGATTCAGGCGTCCGTCCGGTATGCCATCGCCGTCGCCATCGCCGCACAGAATGTTTTCCACCAGATTGTCGACGGCGGCGCAATTGGCCTGCTGCAACGTATCGAATCCACCCAGCACCATGTTGGGCAGACGCATGTCCATGTTCAGGCCGATGCCAAAATAGCTGAAATGAACTCCCGCTCCCACTGACAGGGTATCGCTGAGCCGGAGGCCAACGGACGGCGCAAAATAGGTCAGACGGGTAATACCCACCTCCCGGGAGGCATAGATGCCCGGATCATCCTCGTCGCGCTGAATGCCCAGCATGATAGGCGCGAACACCCCGGTGCCAAAGGTGATGTCCCGGTTGTCGTTGTGAAGGGTGAAATTGCCCAGGGGCGCCGCCAGCACCGGAATCTCCGTCATACCCATGAACGGCAGCATCACCACAGCCCCCGATACTTCGCTGGTGCGATTGGCCACCATGGGGTCTGCCAGCCCCAGATCACCGTAGGTATCGAACGCGTACTGCAGTTTGTCGCCGGGCGTGAACTGCGCTTCCAGGCTGAAATCCACCAGAATCCCTTTCAGCTCATACTGGCGCCCTTCCAGAAGGGCCAGCCCGGCGGGATTGAAATGGATGGCATCGGTGCCGGGCGGGTCAGCGGTAACCGCGTTGCCCAGCGCAAGCGCCCTGGGATTGCCGATGAAAATGTTCTGCGCCAATTGCGCCTGAGCGACTCCCGGCGCCAGCAGGCAGGGCAGCAATGCCCGGCAGACCCAGGCCTTCGAACGATACAGCATCATCCATTACACTCGCGTTTTATTGTTTTTGCAGTGCGGAACCATCAAAAGCCGCCCTACCTGAATGGCGCCTGCAGCAACCGGCGCAGGCATTACCGAATCACGCCTGACTTTCAGGTCACACTATTTTCGATTTGGCGCGTATTAGAAAATTATATTTTCGCTTATAGTCACAAAACAACCAGAACCGAAGCGCGGTTTGTATATTTATTGTTATTTATGGCCTTTGAGAGATATTTATGGCCGCTTGTAACAACAAGTTCTCAAGCGCGCACACCAAGGTTTGTCATTTTCCATGCTTTCATTTTCGTTTGGATTCGTTATGAAAAACGCTCTGCGCCAGCGGCCCTGGCTGGCCTTCGTTCTGCCCCTGCTGTTCCTGTACGGCTGCGCCACTGCTCCTGAAACCGGGCCTGACTATCTGACCCCCGGCAACGCCATTCCCGCCGCCCGTTACGATGTCAGCATCCGCACCCACGATGGACTGCAACTGCGCGCCACGGTATTCCAGCCCGCTCTCGCGCCCGGCCAGGACGCGCCGCTGGTGCTGCACGCACACGGTTTTGGGGTATTCCGGATGTCCGGGCCCAACAGCATCTATGGCCTTGGAGTATTCAGCGGCAAGGCAGCCCTGGAGGCCTGGCGGCAGGGCTTCTGGGTCATCAGTTACGACCAGCGCGGCCACGGTGACAGTGAAGGCATGAACAGGCTGATGGACCCTGAAGGGGAAGTACGCGATGTCAGCAGCGTCATTGACTGGAGCCTGGCCCAGCTGAAACGGATCAGCCGGGATCGCGCTGGCGATCCGCGCATCGGCATGATCGGGGAAAGCTATGGCGGCGGCGCCATGCTGCTGGCCGGCAGCCAGGATGAGCGCATCGACGCCCTGATTCCGGTGACCACCTGGCACGATTTCTACGCCAGCCTCAGCCCCAACCAGGTGCCCAAAAGTGGCTGGCTCACGACCCTCCTGCTGGGCGACAACCTGCTCAACCCTGGCACCGTGGACCCCATGATCAACGATGCCTACTGGAAAGCCCGGGACGGGATTCTGGAACCGGCGATGGTGGATTACCTGAAGGTTCGCTCCCCCGCCACCCGCTGCGCCAATGGCCAGATCAGTCACGCCGATACCCTGCTGATCCAGGGCTTCCGAGATGTGGCTTTTCCGCTCAACGAAGCGATCGCCAATCGGGAATGCCTGCAGCGCAGCGGTAGCGACGTGCGCCTGATCGGCACCCAGGGCGGACACCTGCTGCCGTTTACCCAATGGTCCTGGGTCTACCCCGGCTATGCGGTGGAGGACAAGGTGCACTGCGGCGCAGCCACGCTCGATCTGGTGACTGCAGCAGTGGACTGGTTCGACGAGAAGCTGCGCGACATTCCCGGCAAAGCCGCGAATATTCCACCCATCTGTCTGAGCCAGAGTTATGAACGCGGTATCCAGGTGGACCAGATCCAGAAAGGCGGCCACCCGTTCCGGTTCGGAAGAACGGCCATCCACTCCGGCTTTACGGGCTTTTTCGAGGTACCCCTGTGGCCACTGGAGAGAATGGCGGGACTGTTCCTGCCCCGCGCCCATCCGCAGCCTGTATCCGTGCCACAGGAATCCACTGGCACCCTGCGCCCGGCGTTCACTCCCGTTTACGTGGCAAAACAGGCGCAGGAGCTGGTGGGCATTCCGCTGCTGGACGGCCAGGTCGCCAGTTCAGTTGACGATCCCATGCTATTTGCCGGTGTCGCAGTGAAGCGGTCCCGGGGTCGTTACTACGAATTGCTGAACGATCAGGTCACGCCACTGCGGGGTAACGGCCGCCATCAGGTGGAGATGATGGCCGTCAGCACCCATCTTGAGGCTGGTGACGTGGTGGGGATCTGGCTGTTCGGTTATCACAATCAGTATCGATTCAGCCACACCGGGTGGTTTATGGACGCCGCAATTGAAGGTACGATAGCGCTCCCGTTGCTGAACCTCGCCGCATCAACCGGGCCGGCACCTGCCGTGGATTGAACGCCACAGAATCCACCGCCGGCCAGCAGGTTGCGACGATTGACCACAGGGCCGCCGGTGCCCGCTCGGCAATTCATTGGTTTTGTTCCGCTTCTTTCATATAATACGCCCGTTTGAATTTTTCGGGCGTATTTGCAGTTGCAGCGCAGAAACCATTGGTTTCCCTGGGATTTCGCCGGTCGCCTTCCCCATCCATCCATAAGCTAGCCTGAGGAGACGCGTTATGGAACGAGATTCGATGGAATATGATGTAGTCATCGTGGGTGCCGGTCCTGCCGGTCTTGCGGCGGCCTGCAAACTGAAACAACTGTCGCCGGATATCTCGGTCTGTGTCGTGGAAAAGGGCTCGGAAGTCGGTGCCCATATCCTGTCCGGTGCCGTCATCGAACCCCGTGCGCTGAACGAACTCTTTCCCAACTGGAAAGAACTGGGCGCTCCGCTGAATACACCGGTGGTGGGCGACGAATTCTATTTCCTCACCAGCCAGACCCAGGGCATCAAGCTGCAACACTGGATGATCCCCAAGCCAACCCACAATGACGGCAATTATGTCGTGAGCCTGGGCAACGTCTGCCGCTGGATGGCACAACAGGCTGAAGGCCTGGGCGTGGAAATCTTCCCCGGCTTCGCCGCCGCCGAAGTACTGTTCCACGACGATGGCCGCGTCAAGGGCATTGCCACCGGCGACATGGGCGTCGGCCACAATGGTGAACACAAGGCCAGCTACCAGCCCGGCATGGAACTGCATGCCAAATACACCGTATTCTCGGAAGGCTGCCGTGGCCACCTGGGCAAGCAGCTGATCCAGCACTTCAAGCTGGACGCCGGCAAAGATCCGCAACACTACGGCATCGGCGTGAAAGAACTGTGGGACATCGACCCGGCCAAACACAAACCCGGCCTGGTCATGCACGGCCTGGGCTGGCCTCTGACCGAGAGCGGCAGCAGCGGCGGCTGGTTCCTCTACCACACCGAGAACAACCAGGTCGTAGTGGGCCTGATCACCGACCTGAATTACAGCAATCCTCACGTCAGCCCGTTTGAGGAATTCCAGCGCTGCAAACTGCACCCCACCCTGCGCCACTACCTGGAAGGCGGCAAACGGGTTTCCTACGGCGCCCGCGCAGTGGAAAAAGGCGGCGTGAACTCGCTGCCGAAAATGACGTTTCCGGGCGGCATGCTGATCGGCTGCGACGCCGGCACGCTGAACCCGCTGAAGATCAAGGGCACCCACACGGCGATGAAATCCGGCATGCTGGCGGCAGAAGCCATCGTGGAAGCCGTGGGCGCAGGCAAATCCGGTGAGGAACTCACCAACTTCGACCCGAAACTGAAAGCCAGCTGGCTGTGGGACGAGATGTACAGTGTGCGCAATTTTGTCGGCGCCATGCACACGTTCGGCACCTTCATCGGCGCAGGTTATCTGTGGGTGGAGCAGAACATTTTCAAAGGCAAATTGCCGTTCAATTTCCGCGATGCCGTGCCGGATCACGCCACGCTGAAACCAGCGGCAGAGAGCAAGAAAATCGACTACCCGAAACCGGACAACAAGATCACCTTCGATCGCCTGGGTTCGGTGTTCCTGTCCAACACCAACCACGAAGAAGACCAGCCCTGCCACCTGAAGCTGAAGGACGCCAGCATCCCCATCAGCGTCAACCTGCCGAAGTGGAACGAGCCGGCCCAGCGTTATTGCCCGGCCGGTGTGTATGAAGTGCTGGACAATGCCGACGGCAGCAAGCGCTTCCAGATCAACGCGCAGAACTGCGTGCATTGCAAAACCTGCGATATCAAGGATCCGTCCCAGAACATCAACTGGGTGGTGCCGGAAGGCGCTGGCGGCCCGAACTATCCCAACATGTAAGGTTGTGACAAAAAAAGGGGCCTCAGTGGCCCCTTTTCTGTTTCTGCGTTTGTTTCAGCTTTTCAATTCCGGCAACGTCTGGCGCTTGCGCAGCTGTGTTCGAAAGGGCATATCGCCCGCGTTTCCAGGCCCGGCCTTACCACGTGCCCAGCACAAACCGCTGCCCGGCGCTGCTCACATACGACTGGCGCACTCCGTCCAGTGTTACCTCTTTGGCCATGTCCACCAGCTGGTAAAACACCGCACGACTGATCAGCGCATCCAGATTGCCACGCACCCGCACATAGGGCGCCGGTTCGCCGGATGGCGGATCGGTGTGCACCCGGATCGGATGATCCGCATCGGCCACCACCCTGTCGCCCACCGAGGTTTCAAATTCCAGCAACGATACGCCATCCTGCTCGCGCGCCGTCACGCTCACCGCCACGAACGGTGCATCCTCGACGCGGATACGGAATTTTTCCACCGGCGTCACCAGAAAATACTCGTCGCCTTCGCGCTTGAGAACGGTGGAGAACAGCCGCACCATCGCCGGCCGCAAAATCGGCGTGCCCAGATAATACCAGCTGCCGTCGCGGGCAATACGCATGTCCAGATCGCCGTTGAAGGCAGGATTCCATTTCTCTACCGGCGGCAGGCCCTGGCTGTACTGCTGGTTCTCCACCTGCGCCGCCAGTCGCGCCAGCTCGGTCAAATCAGTTTTCATGATCCGGATAATCCTTGAGTTTCAGCCAGCGTTCGAGCACGAGGCGGATTTCCTCGGTCTTGAACGGCTTGGCGACATAATCATCCATGCCGGCTTTCAGACACTGTTCACGATCGCCCGCCAGCGCATGCGCCGTCATGGCAATGATCGGTGTGTGCGTAGAGGAGTTGCGTTCGTCCTGACGGATGCGACGCGTGGTCTGGTAGCCATCCAGCACCGGCATCTGGCAATCCATGAAAATCAGGTCGAACTGTTCCTTCTGCAACAGCTCCAGCGCGGCGGCACCGTGTTCGGCCACGCGCACATCGTAACCCATTTTCTCCAGCCGCCCGCGCGCCACCTGCTGGTTCACCACGTTATCTTCGACCACCAACAGGCGCCTGCGTTGCGGCAATTGGCGCACAGGTACCGACTGCGGCGGCTTGCGCTGGCCAGTCTGTTCAACCAGGACGGTCTGGATGGCGTCGCGCACCCGCTCAAACCGCAACGGCTTGAGCAGGAAGGGATGATTGACAAAGCCGGCATCCTGCAGTCGCTGCCGCTGCTGTGACGTGCCGATCAGGAGAATCTGGTGCGGCTTGTAGGCACCCGACAGCGAGGTGGATACCACCAGCGTTTTCACCACGTCCACGCCCACTGCCAGGTCCACGATCACCCCATCGAAATGCGAGCCGGCGGACGCCAGTGCGTCGTGCAGGTGCTCCACATCCGCAACGCAGTCCGTGGCCACGCCCAGACAGGCCAGGTAGCGCTGCAACGAAACCTGCATGATTTCCACGGGCTCCAGTACCAGCAACAGCGTATCCCCGGCACCGGCGAGCGGTTGTGTGCGTTTGTCGTCCGCCGCTTCCTGAAAATAGATTTCAAACCAGAAGGTGCTGCCCTTGCCATATTCACTGGTGACGCCGATGCTGCCATCCATCAGGCGGGTGAGCTGCCGGCACAGGGCCAGGCCCAGACCTGTGCCACCAAATTCCCGCGTGGTAGACGTGTCGGCCTGCGAGAACTTTTCGAAAATCAGCTCGCGCACTTCGTCCTTGATGCCGATGCCCGTATCGGTGACTTCGAAACGGAAACGCTTGCGGGCACCGAAATCCCCCACCATGCGGAACTGAACGGTGACATGGCCATGGGCGGTGAACTTGATGGCGTTGCCTACCAGATTGAAGATCAGCTGCTTGAAGCGAACCGGATCACCCACCACGTTCAGCGGCGTGGACGGATGCCAGTTCAGCGCCAGATCCAGCCCCTTGCTCTGGGCCGATTCCGCCAGAATGGAGAACACTTCCTCGATGGATTTGCGCACATCGAACACGATGGCTTCCAGCACCAGCTTGCCCTGTTCGATCTTCGACAGGTCGAGCACATTGTTGATCAGGTCCAGTAATATGTGCCCGGATTCATAGGCCACGTTGACATAATCGCGCTGCTCTTCGTTCAGGGTGGTGTCATTGAGCAGCGACAGCATGCCCAGCACACCATTCATCGGTGTGCGCAACTCATGGCTCATGTTGGCCAGGAAATGCGCCTTGGCCTGAGCGCTGGCCTCAGCCACCCGCTTGTTTTCCTCGGAAATGCGGATGGCGCGGTTGGCTTGCTGCAACGCGCGCACGGTTTCTTCCAGACTTTCGTTGGTGAGTTTGAGTTCGCGGGTGCGATCCTGCACCTCGGCTTCCAGTCGCAGATGCTGCTTGCCCAGCTCTGCGTCACGCTCGCCGATGGCCATCAGCATGGTGTTGAATTCCTGCGCCAGCTCACCCAGCTCGTCGTCGGCACACTTCTCGACCCGCACACTGAAATTGCCGTCGCGCCGCACCGTGTGTACCGCCTGCAGCAGATCCTGCACCGGCCGTGTCACCACCTGCATGATGCGGGTCATCACCAACAGCGCCATCAGCAGGGCAATGGCAAACACAGTGGCAATAGCCAGCATCGCCTGGCTCTTGTAGGCATGAAAATGATCTAGAGTGGAATGGACGTAAAGGCCGCCGAGAACGACATCGTCCTGCATGATGTCCTGATACAGATAAAGCCCTTCGCGGGAAAACACTACCGAGCGCGATCCCATGCCCGGCCATTGCAGATGGCCACCGTGCAGATAGGAAAAGCCTGTGTCTTCCACCGGCACGTCTTCGGACGCGTTGTACACAGCCAGCACCTTGCGGCTGGCATCGAACAGAATGGCTTCGCGCACGTTGGCGGCGACACGGAATCCGCCCAGTACATGCTGCGCTTGCGCGGGATCGGCAGCCTGCAGACTGGATACGACGCCGTTGGCCATGATCTCGGTTTGCGCCGTGAGTTCGCGCACCACCTGCTCGCGGGCTTCCGCCCGCTCCAGCACCACAAACAGGATGAATGCAAAGCACAGTGCCGCCAGCACCACTACCAGGTTGATCAGTACCAGCTTGCGTGCAATTGAAAGCTTCTGAAAAAAGCGTTTCATGGGACTTCCCCGTTTCCCCTGGTGTACCCCGTAAATCTGGAAATCAGCAGTTTGGAAAGCTTAAGAAAACATCCGGAAAGGCGTCAGTGTTTGTCATATTGTTTAACAATCGCGGGGATCATAGCAGCAAACAATGATGACGTCATACGTATTATTCCACCCTGCCCTGCACGGCCAGCTGCGATGCGATCGCACTGCAGAGCGACTGCAGATCCTCAAATTTTTTCTCGGTGAGAAACGCCGCTGCGCCGCGCCGGCCATGGGCAGAAACAGTATCGATCTGATGACGGGCACGCACGTCATAAATTGCCACTGACAGCGCCAGCTCGCCCTGTTGATCCGTGGATTCTGCACAGGCCTCGGGCGCGGCGCCGGCCTGCTCCGGTTTTGTCCCGCAGTCAGATGATCCGATCGGCTTGATACTGGGCCAGCTTTCCAGGCGGGGCAGCAACAGCACATCCGCGTCCGCCGCCGCCGCGCCCTTGAGCGCGGATGCCAGGCTCTGGGACTTGCCCGCCATTTCCACTTCCACAAAATAACGGCGCAGATAGCGGGCCAGTTCAGCGCTGGTAGTCTGGTTCAGATCAGGGTAATCACCAGTGGACAGCCCGCCCTCCAGCCGGCCCACATACAGGCGGTAATGACTGGGCAGCACGAACTGGCGCTGGCGGGTAATCTGCTGGCTACCCACCGGCGACCAGTCCCCCATCATACTGGTGGCGGAATTGGCAGTGGTTGAACGCGAAACACAGCCCGCAAGCCCAACCACAACAAGAATGACAAGCAGAACAATCGAATGCACGATTCCGGGCCTTTTCGTTACAGGTTCATTGCCATGCAAACCAGTATAGAAGAAGCCCGGCGCAGCGGAGGAACCGACTACTTGCCCTTCTGCGGACGCCGGTTCCCCATGCGGACACCGATTTCGGCCAGGAAGTTGAAAAAGCCATCCTTGTCCTTGATGAATTCCTGATAGAACTTGGAGTGATACAGAGCCACCGCGC
>JBMOPR010000606.1:0-10559 GCA_049323075.1 Pseudomonadota bacterium | reverse complement strand
CTCACTGCCGATAAACCGGCGGCGATTCTGGTGGCCGCTTTTGAAAATGCCAAAGCCGCGCACTGGCTGGGCGAAAAAATGCAGGTACCCGTGATCGTGCTGCCGTTCACGGTCGGTGGTGATGAACAGAGTGCGGATCTGCCCACGCTGTTCACGCGTACACTGCAGCTGCTGAACGGGTCCGCACCATGAGCGGGTCAGACCTGGACATCATCCTGCCGGCGCTGGTCGCCGGCATTCTGGTGCTGTTCACGCACGTGCCGCTGGGACGCGAGGTGGTGCGCCGCGGCATCATTTTCATCGACCTGGCGATTGCACAGATCGCGGGCGTGGGTGTGATTGCGGCACGCATGCTGGATTTTGAATCCGCCTGGGCAGTGCAGCTGTTTGCTTCTGCTGCCGCGCTGGGTGGTGCGCTGCTGCTGGCGTTCACCGACAGGAAAATGGGCACATTGCAGGAGCCGCTGATCGGCGTACTGTTTGTGCTGGCCGCCACGGGCGGGCTATTGCTGCTGGCCCAGGATCCGCATGGCGGCGATGCACTGAAAGAGATGCTGGCGGGCCAGATTCTGTGGGTGGATCCGACTCAGCTCATCTGGAGTGCGGGTGTGCTGGTTCCCTGTGGCCTGCTCTGGCTGGCATTGGGACGCCACCTCGGCAATGCCGGTTTCTACGTTCTGTTCGCCCTGGTGATTACGACCAGCGTGCAACTGGTGGGCGTGTACCTGGTCTTTGCCAGCCTGGTAGTTCCGGCGCTGGCGGTGCGAAGGTGGGAGGGCCGTGGTGGCGTGATGGCGGGCTGGGCACTGGGTGCGTGCGGCTATCTGGCGGGGCTGTACTGTTCGCTGTACTGGGATCTGCCGGCGGCGCCAATGATCGTGTGGGGGCTGGCGGGGTTGGCGCTGATATTTAGCTGGGGAACGGGGCGGGATGGCTGAACGGCTGCTGCTGAATCAGCCGGTGGTAACACCCGATCGCTGGCCACTCAATCCGTACTGTCACCTCATTGGGATGCACACACCCTGAACATCCCGTCTTCCTCGATGATGGCCAGATACAGCGGGCAAGTCACCAGCGCCACACCATTCGGCCTGTGCACGCTGGCAAGATAAAGCACGACAGGGCAGCAGCGCCGTCCAGATCACCGACAACGCGCAGCGCTACGGGATTTTCCACGTACACGTACTGTTCGCCAGGCTCCGCACCGTCCCAGCCAGCCGTCACCCGTTGCAGTTCCCGACCAGCAACCGCAGCCAACTCTATTTCACCCGGGCTGCTCAGAACCAGTGCATCTTGGTGGGGCTTAACCCCAGATTTCCGTCTGGCAATACGTTCCGGACCTGACCTGGTGTAGCCCCGCATCACATCCGGATAACATTGGCGGAATGGATGGCAATACGGGACCGCACATCATCAATCAATGCCCTGTACCGCTGGTAATGCTGCGAATCTTCATTAAGCAAAGGATAGGGCCAGAAACTATTGATGCCGCATTCACGCCAGCATTGCCAGGCAGACTGATTGACGATATAGAGGCTATCCCCGCTGGAATTGGCACCAGGGCAGCGCGCAATATCGGGCAACGATTTCAGATCGTTCGCACTGGCCGCCAACAGCCCGAGCGGCCTCATGATTTTTTTCCCATTGCGCCCGGGGGCCAGCTCCAGACTATCATCGATTACAAGGCGATCCAGCCAATGAGATGAACTGAATGAATGCCATCCATCCACAACCTGACTTGTCTTGTAGTGAAGCACTGGAATGGCATTGAACCCTGAAAAGCGCTCAAGCATGAGTGTGAACCAGTGCGTCGCAACCAGATAGCTTTCCGAATACTCCATCGCCCAAATGCGATCCGCCTGCGGCTTAACGGCAGCAACAAATACCTTGCTCCGCGCGCGATACACGCCGAACTCATCTTCCCGGATCACCGGCGCCTGTTCGCTGTGCGCAGCGTTGGCGGCAGAAACCGCGTCCGTCTCCCGGATCACGTGTTTGGGCTTCAGAATAAAATGGGAATACTGCTCACACTGCTTGTCAGTGAAGGAAAAGCTCAAGCGGACAGCACAGCCAGACAGTCCTGAAAACGTTGTCAGGTATCGTTCGGACAGTTCCGATCCCCACGGACATTCCTTCGTCGCAATGGCATCTCCCACCAGCGCTTTGACTGCCGGATGATGCAGGTCTTCCGGGAAATAGGTAACGGACAGTTTCATTCAACCATTCTCGTTGCGAAGCGCGGCGGGCAGCGGCTCCGACTCGACAATACCGGAACAAAATGGCTGTAGCCGACAAATTTTCAATTGCGCTGCCAACGGATATCGCACACCTTCAACCGTTCATTTTCCTCCACAATTGCCAGAACAACGCTGACACTGTGGATGGCGATTCCGTTGGGCGAGCATGCACTGACCAGCTTGAAACTGGCCTCACCCCGGCGCTGGGACGTGGCAATTCCTTTCGGCAACTTCATCTGATCATTTATCTGAACGTCCGCCTGATCACCCGAGTAAACACCCTCAACCCTTACATGATCGAAAAACTCGAACCGGCCGTAGTCACTTTCGTGATGCGCCATGGTCTGCTCAAGCATTTCCGCCGGATACTGCTCCGCAACCGCGGCGGACACGAAACCGGACACCCGCGAAAAATCCCGCGCCAGCAATGTGCAGGCGAAATACTGGGTGAATGCACGAATCCGTTCCGCCAGATTAGTGGCACCATCCCGGTCACCCACTATTTTCAGATGCCCTTTTGGTTTGAGACTGGCCCAACAGTGCTTGTCCGAAAAAACGTTGACTTCATTGTCCAGAATCCTGCTTTTGTAACCTTCGGCAATATTACGGTCCTTTCCCGCGATGCTTTTCAGGGCAACAACATAGTCGTCCGGCTGTTTCAGCATTGCCTTGTCCAGCCACACTTCGTCTGAAGAATCTTTTTTCCGGATGGAAAACAGATCTTCCACCCACAGAAAATTGATCGCCTGACTGAACTCGTCAAAGGACGGCGCCTTGCCGGAAGAAAACAACCGAACCGCCTCCGCCAGCGGCATCGACTGCTCCACGTATAGTTTTTCCAGAAAGGCTTTGTGCTGTCTTGGATGAATCATGACGCTGCTCCAACTCCTGTCATTCAACCAGAAAGAAAACATAAAAATTCGGCACCGAACCCCTGCGCACTGCAGAGGTCGGGTGCCGACATGAATACGGACTCTCCGCCGATGGCGGCAACGATGAAATCCGTTCGCTATTGGGCGCTCACCATGATCGGTATGGCTCCTTCGTCAACACCTTCACGAATCAACAGAGCACTCAATTCGGCCTTCTCTGCAGCGGTGGTCTCATCCTTGAGTGCCAGGAACACGGCGGTACGCGAATAAACCCTGTCGGCAGCAAAACGTACTATCTGCTGCAACTGGTTGCGCTTGCCTCCGCGATTCAACACATAGTCATTATAGAAGGTTTTCAACCGCCATTTGCTTTCGCCAATCAGGTACGCCTTGATGCTGGTTTTGGGCGGCCGACCCAGCTCCACCGGAGGTGTTTTCGACAGAATGAAATCCGGTTTCGCCGAGCCTGCGCCGGCAAAAGTACCGCCGCCCCCCGGGCATCCATAACCATTGCGGCTGGCATACCCGCCACCGACGGCTGGCTCGAACCAGACGATCTCACGGAACGTGTCAGGCACCATGGAACAGATGAAATTCTGGATCTTCTGCTCCCAAACACGCCCCGCCTCGGCCGGATTATTGACGCCCACGAAGCCCCAGGGACTGAAGGATTCCAGTGCGGTAAAGTTTTTCAGGGCACCTAACACCATCGAACCCATGACACTACGCGCCTTGTCCAGGAAATAATCCTTGGCAATATTGACGGCAATGGAGCGCAGGGTTGCCTGAATGTTCAGGCTGATATTGACACTGATCAGCGTGAAGCGTCCGGACGGATCCGCGAACAGGTAAGGGTTGGCATTCGCGAACAGATAGCGGTTCAAGCTTTCCGGTTCCTTGTAATCCGGCTCGGCCGGATCTGCCGACAGGAAGCGGCCAGAGACGGGGTCATAGTCACGTGCCCGCATATTGTAGAGTCCTGTCACCGCATCCTTCCATTGTCCCTGGAAACGGAAGTCGCCACCCAGGTCAGCAGGCAATACCATTTGTCCTGTGGTCTCCAGTTCAACACCATAGGCGTCATACTTCACTGTGCCCACTACGTTGCCGGATTCATCAGTCACAGCGATGACGGAACCCTGGGCATCGGTCAGATAGTATCGGGTTTGCGTACCGTCAGACCGCATCAATGGCGTATCGCCGGCATAGGTGTACGTCTGCAGCAGATTGGAGTCCGCATCCAGAATCGCCTGCGGATTTTCGTAGGCGCCGGTCACAGCCTCGGTGCGCAGATACCGCCGCACGGTGCCGTTGCGATTGGCCTGAATACGGCGACCCGCTGCATCGTAGGTATAGCTGACATTGACGCCAGCCACCGAAGCATGGGCAATCTGACCTGCAAAGTTGTACCCCAGATCCGCTGTAAGGGCGGGCTGTTCAACCCGGGTGACCCTGCCATCGACATCGTAACCATACAGATGCGTTTCCGCGCCGGACGCGCTCAGCAGACGGTGGCCTGCGCCATAGGCAAACGCCGTGCGGGAGCCATCCACCACCTTGGCGGTACGATTGCCAACGCGATCGTATTCATACTGAATGTGGCGGACCAGATTGTTGGCAACGTCATGGAACCGTTCATCGATGACCCGCAACGCACTGTCATATCCCAGCAGGACATAGCTACCATCCTGCCAGGTGATGCGGCTGGGCTCTCCACCCACATTGCGCAGATAGGTCACTGAACTGATCACATTGCCCGATACCGAGTGCACGATGCCGGTTACGAAGTCACGATCATTGTAGGTATAAGCCGTGGTCACCCCGTTGGGCAACTCGCGGGTGCTCAGGCGGCCCGCCGCATCATAGGCCATGATGGTTTCACCACCGCTGGCATCTAGCACCTTGACCAGACGTCCCGCGCCATCATATTCATAACCATTCTGCCGCTGCTGGTTGCCCGTGTCGTTGGTGATGGTCTGACCGGTGACGCGACCGACGGCATCGAACTCATAGGCGATGGAATCTCCCGCGCTGTTGACATATTCCGCAACGTTACCGGTGGGGTCATAGCGATAGGATGCAGTTCCCAAGGCATCAGCAGCACCCAGCAAGCGTCCGTTCGGATCCCAGCTGAATTCAAACAGTTCACCCGTCGAGCGGGTATCCGTCAGCAAACGGCCCATGGAATCATACGTCAACGTTTTGCTCGCACCGGATGTCAGCGTGACGCTGGACAGGTTACGGCGGGAATCATAGGTCAACCCTTTGCCCGAACCGTCAGAAAAACTGAGGTTCGATACGCGGCCAAACGTGTTGTAGGCAAAAGTGAAACCGGATCCTTCCGCGTCCGTCACCGATTCCAGGCCACTGCCACCCCATACATAGGCGGCAGCCTGTCCGGCAAAATCCGTTGCCGATACCAGGCGGCCGAATCCGTCGTAACCGTAATTGCGGTCACGACCGGCTTCATCGGTGAATCGGGTGGGCAGGTCGGAACCGCCCAGCATTTCAGTGGGAACCAGATACGACCAGCTCCTTTCTGTGCCATCGCCGTTGACAATACGCGTCACCAGACCCTGCGCGTTGGTATGCGCCGTCACGCTGCGGCCCAGACCGTCGACAGTCGTCGCGGACGTTGGCGAATAGGCATAGGCCCAGGTTCTGCCCGAGCCATCCGTCATCGCGCTGCGACGTCCGCTGGCAAAGTACGAGTAGGAAGTACGTTCACCCTCGGCATTTACCAGCGCAGTCAGCCTGCCGGCATCATCCAGTTCGTACGACGTGAGCTGACCCAGCGCATTGGTTTCGCCCACCAGCCGGCCAGCGACATCGTAGCTGTACGATGTCGAATACCCCAGGGGATCGACTTCTGCCAGCACTCGCCCGGCAGCGTCATAAACCCATCGGTACTCACTGCCATCCGCCTGGCGTGTTGTCGCCGGCCGTCCCTTGGCGGTGAAATTGCGTTCCACCCTTGGAATCCGGGTACCTTCCGCTGTCGACCAATCACCAATCTGGTCGTAGCCATAGTTGAAGGACAGGCCGTCGCTGTAACTGAAGCTGGTTTGACGGCCCATCCGGTCGTATCCCAGGTTCGCCGTCAAACCATTGCGACTGTAACCAGTGACATTGCCCACGGCATCGTGCGTGAAGGTCGTGGTGACACCGGCATTGTCGGTCAGGCTGTTCAGGAAGCCATTGCTGTCGTAGGCATAGTTGATTGAACCAAAGGGATCGGATTCCCGGGTTTGCCGCCCGCTGCCGTCGTACGCAAACTCAGTAAGCAGATATCCGCTTTCTGTCGTCAACGACAGCAGGTTGCCGGTCGCACTGTACGCATGATTCAGCTGGGCGCCGGTAGGTCCGGTTATCGTCAACAGATTGCCCTTGCTGTCATAGGTGTAGTACGTGCTGACGGCAGCTGGACTTTCTCCAGCGGCGTAAGGTTCGCTGATGGACAACAACCTGCCGCTGGCATCCCAGGTGCGGGTGACGATGTTGCCTTCCGGATCGACTTCCTGTGTCAGCTTGCCATCTGCGTTGTAGGTGTAACGGCTGGTGTTGCCCAGGGCGTCCGTCTTCGACAACACATTCCCTTTTTCATCATAGACGTAAGTGGTTGCCCGCCCGGTCGCATCGTAATTGGTCTGCGTACGGCCGACCAGATCGTATTCAGCGCGGGAACAACCTTCCGTGTCGCAAACTTCCGACAGTCGTCCATCGACATCGTAAGCGAACTGGCTGACCACGGTGCCATCAGGCAAGGTAATCGAACGCAGATGATGGGCGAACGGGGCAGCATGGTACTGATAGGTGGTTACTTCACCCAGCTGGTTGATGAAGCTCACCAGATTGCCAAGGCCATCGTAGCCATACCGAACCTGGTTGCCCAACGCGTCGCGAATGGTTTCGATCCTGCCCTGAGCGTTACGCAGGAACGACACCCCCTGACCACGTGAGTTGACGACACCGCTGCCGGATATGAACAGCTGGTTGCTGTTCCTGTCCTGAATGCGGGTAATGCCCGACGAGATATCCAGATCAAACACGCGCCCATCCGGCGTGGTCAGACGTACATCCTGCGGAGTCCAGGGCTCACCAAACAGATCGTCGCCCAGATCGTAGGTGAAGACATCCGTGCCATTCAGGTAGAACACATTGTTATTGCCAATGATCTGCAGGGTGGCACCCGCAACACCTTTGGTCTGCACGAATTCGGCCTGTCCCAAACAACCGCCGGAAATCACGCTGCCATAACCCGACAGATTGACGCGGGGACGGAATTGATAGGACTCCGTTTCGCTCAGCCGGATGTCGGTAACGTGCATAGCCTGCTCGACTGCGGTGTAGCAGGGAATACGGAAGAAACCACCGGAATTCGCCACGCTCCAGCCTTTGCCCGGCTCGCGGTTGTTCTTGTACTCGCCCTGGCGAATGCTCAGATCCCAGCCCACACCCAGATCACGGCTGGACCTGTCACGGCTGTCATAGGTGCGTTCAATCGTAATCGGGATTCCGGCAACGGGTACCGTCATGTCGACAAAGCTCAGTTGCACCACACCCGGCTTCAGTTCACCTTCCACCAGGATAGTCGCGCTATCCTGGCTCTGCAGACCGTTGATGTCTTCCGCAATCAGCAGCACCGTGTACAAACCGTTTTTCAGCAGGCTCGGATCGAAGCTGGCGAGATTGCCGTTGGTCACCGGTGCGGTGCCCACAGCAAACTCCGCGAAATCGCTGGAGCCCGCTTCCGCCACCAGCAGGCGATAGCGATAAAGATTGGCATCGGTGACAGTCCCGGTAATCGCGGTCGCGTCGTACACGGCCGTGCCATCGGCGGGGGCAATGATATTGGCTACGGGCGCGACCGTGTCGCCGGCGACGGAGACGCGCAGCACGGTCTGGCCGGTTCCGCTGGAACCATCCGCGCTTTGCACCTGGGCAATCAGTTGATAGATGCCCGAGGTCGTCGAGCTGAACTGCGCAACGCCATTGCCATCCACTGTGAGTGCACTGCCATTCACGGTCAGCGCATACACGGGATTAATCGCATCTGCTGCAACAACCTGAATGGTAACGGCCTCGCCGGGAGCGACCACATCATCCGACAGCTGAATGGACACATCCAGGTCTGCGGGCTCCGAAACAACAACGTTGAAATTCTGCGTGACGGGTGTGGTGCCATCCGTTACCTGCACCACCACTGCGTGGCTGCCCACCTGCGTTGCAAGCGGTGTCCAGCTGACGTCACCGAACATGGTCATCGACATGCCTGCCGGAGCCTGCACCAGAGAATAGGTCAGCGGCGCGTTTTCCGGATCATTGGCCGCAACGGTGTAGCTGTACGACTGCCCCACCAAGGCCACCGTCACTGGCGCACTGCTGATCACCGGAGGATGGTTGACGACGGCCTGCACCGCCAGCGTGAAGCTCTGCTGCACAAACGCACCGCGCGCATCCGTCACACGTACCACCACCGCATGGCCACCCAGCTGGGTATCATCGGGCGTCCAGTTCACCAGGCCGCTGGAAGAGATGCTCATTCCTGCCGGTGCAGTGGGCAGGCTGAAGGTCAGGGCTTCGTTGTCGACGTCGGTTGCGACAACCTGGTATTGATAGGCCGTATTGGCCTGCACCGCCATCACCGGCACGCTGCTGATCTGCGGCGCCGTGTTGGGTTTGGCATTCACCACCAGGGTGAAACTCTGGCTGGCCTGGGCACGGCCATCCGAAACCTGCACCGCCACCGCATGTTCACCCACCTGGGTGGCATCCGGCGTCCAGCTGATCAGTCCACCCGCTGACATCACCATGCCCTGGGGCGCGCTGGTCAGCGCGAAGGAAAGCGGGTCCGCCTCGCCGTCTTGCGCCAGCACCTGGTAGGCATAGGCTGCACCTTCGGTCGCTGCCAATACAGGTGTGCTGGAAATCACAGGAGCGGTGTTGGCGGGCGGATCGATCGTGACCAGCACATTCTGTGTGGCGAAACCGCCACGACCATCCGCAACGGTGACAACAACGGCGTAGCTGCCTTCATCGCCCGCCTGGGTCTGCCATTGCAGCAAGCCGGACGCCGCATTGATAAACATCAATGCTGGTGCGTTCTGCAGCGCAAAACTCAGGGTGTCACCGTCGGCGTCCTGGGCCTGAACCGGATAGCTATACAACTGACGTTCGGGCACGCCTGCCGCCGGCAGGCTGGTGATGACGGGTTCGCGGTTGAGCAGCGAAATGCTGAAACTCTGGCTGTCGCTTGCGCCGATGGCATCCGTGACCGTGACCTGCACCGCGTAGCTGGCGGCGGCGTTGGACGGCGGCAGCCACTCGATCAGACCGGTACTGCTGATGGTCATGCCCGCCGGTGCCTGCGTCAAAGCAAAGGCAACAGTATCGCCGGCATCCGGATCTTCCACCGCCACCTGATAGCGGTACGCACTCTGTGATTGCGCGCTGGCGGATGGGCTCGAGGTAATCACCGGCGCATCATTCACCGGCTGAACCTGGATGAGGAAACTCGCCTCGCTGAACAGGCCGGCACTGTCCGTTGCCCGCACCAGGAGGGTATGGCTGCCGGTCTGGTTGTCCTGCGGCAACCAGTTGATCTGACCGCTGGCGGCGTCAATCACCAGGCCGGTGGGACCGGCCACCAGCGAGTACGCAATCAGGTCGCCCGCATTGGGATCGGTGGCGACAATGGTGGCCACATAGCCGACGTCCTCGGTTGCCTGCGGCAAATTGCCAACTGTGAAGACCGGCGCCAGATTCTGTTCGGCAACGTCAATCTGGAACGACTGCACACTCGATGCATTGCGGTTATCCGAAACCACCACCGTGATCGCATGTGTGCCCACCTGTGCCGGCGTTGGTGTCCAGGCAATCAGGCCGGTCGCAGTGTCGATCACCATGCCGTCGGGGAATGCACCCAGTGCAAATGTCAGCGTATCGCCCGCATCGGGATCAGCCGCATCCACATCGTAGCGGTACTCCTGGCCTGTACTGGCCACAACCACCGGTGTGCTGGTAATGGACGGCGCAACATTCTGGCCCGCCACCACCACGACAAAAGTCTGCAACGCAATCGCACCGGCGGCATCCGCCACCTGCACCTCCACTGCCAGATTGCCCACTTGCGAACCGGTGGGTGTCCAGCTGATTTCGCCGCTCTGGCTGTTGATGATCATGCCGGCCGGAGCTGACACCAGCGCGAACGTCAGCTGATCGCCCAGATCAGGATCAACGGCCTGAACCAGATAACGGTAAGCGACATTTTCGGTTGCCGTGGTGACTGGCTGACTGACGATGGCGGGCTGCTGGTTGCTGTTGGCAACCGTGATCACAAACGACTGATTGGTGAAAGCGCCCTGGATATCCGACGCCTGTACGGTCACAGCGTGCTGACCCACCTGCGCATTGACCGGCGTCCAGCTGATGAGACCGCTGACAGCATCGA
>JBMOPR010000605.1:4546-10563 GCA_049323075.1 Pseudomonadota bacterium | reverse complement strand
GCGCTGACGTCCTGTTTGGCAGCGGTGTTGAGTGCGTTAAGCTGGTCCATGGTAGCGGAAATGGACTGGTTTGCTTCCTCCAGTCCCTGCAGCATCTGGTCAACATGCCCCTTGGCATTGATGGCATCGTTCAGGTCAAGCGAAGCGATCTTGCCCACAATATCACGAACTTCCGTTACTTTGGACTTCGCTGTTTCGGCGCGGTTTCGTATCTGGTCGCTGAGGGCATTGGTGGCTTTCGACAGCCGGCGTACTTCATCGGCAACCACAGCAAATCCCCGCCCCGATTCGCCGGCTCGGGCCGCTTCAATGGCGGCGTTGAGTGCGAGCAGGTTGGTTTGCTCGGCGATGGTGCGGATATCGGCCAGCAGCCGGAACATCTGGTCCAGTTCGGTCACCATATCGCCAATGTGGTGTACGGCCTGGATGCTCTTTTCGCTCACGTCGATCAGCAGCGACACGTATTGCATGAGAACATCGCTGACTTCTTCGGCGAATTTTCCAACGGTGACGGGATCGTCCGCATTCTGGCTGGCAGTATGGTTCCGTTCGGTGACCCTTTGCATGATGCTGGTTATCAAGGCATTGGTCTGGTTGGACTTGCTGACAAGGCCGGAGAAACTGGATGACAATTGCGCAGAGCTTTCTCGCATGGTGTTGCCCAGTGTGTCGACGCTGCGATTGATGCGGGCGCAGCCGGAGAGATTGTCGTTCAATGCCGTTTGCAGGGTGGGATGTTGCGCCAGCGCGATCAATTCTGCACTGGCAGGCTGTGTGTTGGCGCGGCTTTCCCATTTCCGCAGGACAACAACAGCGATAGCAAACAGCACGATGTCCGCCGCTTCAATAAATGGATTCTGGTTCAGCAGGATGACGGCGGCGGCCACCCCTGCCAGCAATCCGGTCACTAGATTGTACTTTGTCAAAGGGAATGATCCTGCAGACAGGCATACGCCAGGCAATAAAATTATTGCCTGTTTTGTCGTCAGTTTAGATCAGACCGTCCCTTTTTCCACTGCGTGACTCGGGGTTTGGGTGGGGTGGTTACTGGGAATCGAGCTCGGCCCAGCGTGCGAATGCCACTTCCAGCGCCTGTTCTGCAGCGGCCAGTCGGGATTGCAGGTCGGCAGCTTTGGAATTGCCAGGTTGATACAGATTGGGATCGGACAGTTGTGCGGTCAGCGCGGCGATTTCCTGCTCAAATTTTTCAATGGTTTGAGGCAGTGTTTCCAGTTCCCGTTGTTCCTTGTAACTGAGTTTTTTGCGCGGTTTGGCCGCGCTGGCGGGAGTGGATGCGGGCGCCGGCGCAGGTGCTTCGTTTTTCGATTTGCCCTGCAGGCTGGACGTTTCTTTCGCCGGTTGCGGTGATGCCACGGGCTTGCGCTGGCGCAGCCAGTCGTCGTAGCCACCCACATATTCGTTGATCACGCCGTTGCCTTCGAATACGAACGTACTGGTGACGATGTTGTTGAGAAACTGGCGGTCGTGGCTGACCAGCAGGATGGTACCCTGGTACTGGCTCACCATTTCCTCCAGCAGTTCAAGGGTTTCGATGTCCAGATCGTTGGTCGGTTCGTCCAGCACCAGCAGGTTGGATGGTTTGGTGAACAGTTTCGCCAGCAGCAGACGGTTGCGTTCCCCACCGGACAGCTGGCGGATCGGTGTGTGGGCACGGTCCGGGCTGAACAGGAAATCCTGCAGGTAGCCCATGATGTGACGTTGCTGGCCGTTGATGGTGACGGAATCGCGGCCGCCGCCGACGTTGTCGCGCACATTCATGTTCTCGTCCAGTTGCGCGCGCAGCTGATCGAAATAGGCGACTTCCACGTTGGTGCCGACGGTGACTTTGCCACTGTCAGGCTTGCGCTGGCCCAGCAGGGTCTGGATCAGGGTGGATTTGCCGACGCCGTTGGGGCCAATGATGCCGATGCGGTCGCCGCGCAGAATGACGGTGGAAAAATCCGTGAAGATGGGTCTGCCGTTGAAGGCGACGCTGATGTGTTCAGCTTCGATGACTTTCTGCCCGCTGGATTCCGCCTGCTGGATGCTGGCTTTCACGTTGCCCTGGCGTTCACGGCGCTGGGAGCGTTCGTTGCGCATGGCTTCCAGTGCGCGCACGCGGCCCTCGTTGCGGGTACGGCGCGCTTTTATGCCCTGGCGAATCCAGACTTCCTCCTGCGCCAGCTTCTTGTCGAAGCGTTCCCATTCCAGCGCCTCTGCGTGCAACACTTCCTCTTTGCGGCGCAGGTAGTTGTCGTAATCGCCGGGCCAGTCGGAGAGTTTGCCGCGATCGAGGTCGACGATGCGGGTGGCCAGTTTGCGCAGAAACTCGCGGTCGTGGGTGATGAACAGAACGCAGTTGCGGTATTGCAGCAGAAATTCTTCCAGCCACTGGATGGATTCGATGTCCAGATGGTTGGTCGGTTCGTCCAGCAGCAGGATGTCGGGCTCCTGCACCAGCGCGCGGGCCAGCAGCACGCGACGCTTCACACCGCCGGACTGTGCCAGGAATTCTACGTCGCCTTTCAGATCGAGTTTGGACAGCGCGGTTTCCACCCGCTGTTCCATCTGCCAGCCGTCGTGGGCTTCCAGCTGTTTTTGGACCTGCTCCAGTTCGGCGAAGGCTTTTTCATCGCCGTGGGCCACGTCGTCGAGCAGATGGTGGTAACGCTGGATATATTCACCAACGCGACCGAGGCCTGATGCCACCACATCGAACACGGTGCCGCGTGCGTCCTGCGGCACTTCCTGCTCCAGCCACGCGATCCTGATGCCCGGTTGCACTTCCACCACGCCATCGTCTGGCTTGATCTGGCCGCTGATGATTTTCAGCAGCGTGGACTTGCCGGTGCCGTTGCGGCCCACCAGACAGATGCGCTCGCCCTTGTCGAGGGTGAGGGAGGCGCCCGACAGCAGTTGCGGGCCGCCGAAGGCCAGGTGCAGGTCGCGCAGTCGGATCAGGGGCATGTCAGGAATCTCGCAGCAGGATAAGGGGGCTCTGGCCCAGGATTTTGCGGCTGCTCCAGTGGCCGGCGAGGCCGATCAGCACGCCAAACAGGGGCGGCATTATTATCCAGATCCAGAGCGCCGGGGTATAGGGCAGGTTGAAAATCTTCCAGTACACGCCGAACCGTGCCAGTTCGCAGCCGCCCGCTGCCACGATTCCCGCCAGAAAACCGATGGCGAAGAACTCGCTCCACTGCTGCAGCCGTAGTTGCCGGCCGGTGGCGCCCAGGGTGCGCATCAGGGCGCCTTCACGGTAACGGTCCGGCATGGTGGTGATCAGGGTGGCCAGGGTGATGGTGAGCCCCGCCGCCAGCACGAACAGCAGGATGAATTCCACCGCCGCGCTCACTTGCGCCAGGATGCCTTTCACCCGCGCCAGAATCGCATCCACTTCCAGCACGCTCACGGCGGGGAACTGCTGCACCAGATCCTTCAGCAAGGCTTTCTGATGGGCGGAAAGATAGAAACTGGTGAGGTAGGTGGTGGGCATCTCATCCAGATCACCCGGATGGAAGATGACATAGAAATTCGGCTGGAAACTTTCCCATTTCACCGTGCGGATGCTGGCGACGCGGGCGCTGAAGGTCTGGTTGGCAACGAAGAACGTGAGCTTGTCGCCCAGCTGCACGTTCAGCTTCTGCGCCAGTTTCTGTTCGATGGAAATCTGCTTTTCGGTGCTTGCGACGCCTGCGTTCCACCAGCTGCCTTCCACGATGATGTTGTCGCTGGGAATGTCCGGTGCAAAGGTCAGGTTCAGTTCGCGGTTGAGGGCCTCGGGTGCGTCGAATTCGCCGTCCTGCTGCTTTTCCTTGCTCACGGCCTGTTTCACGGCGTTGTCGTTGATATGGGTGAGACGACCACGAACCACGGGATACAGCGGCTGCGAGACCACATCGTTCGCGTGCAGGAATTGTGTAAATGCAGTGGCCTGTTCGGGCAGTACATTCAGCACGAAATGATTGGGTGCCTGCTCCGGCAACTGACCTTCCCAGGTGGAAATCAGCTCGGTGCGCACCAGAATCACCATCAGCATGGCCATGCCGGTAAGGCCGAAACCCAGCAGCTGGATGCGGGTGCCGTTGCGCCGCCGCGCCAGATTGCGCAGCCCCGCCTGCACCGACAGGGGACTGAACCGGCTGATCACCAGCAGCGCGCGCATGAACAGATCCGTCAGCAGGGTTGCCACCAGCCAGCCTGCCACTGCACCCGCAAAAATCGCGGCGATCAGAACCGGATCGCGGGCGTACCACAGCATCAGCAGTGCCACCAGCAGTGCCGAGGAACCGTAACTCACCAGTTGCGACAGCGGTTGCGGCGCCAGATCCCGCCGCAATACCCGCAGCGGCGGCGTGCGCTGCAATTGCGTCAGCGAGGGCAGGGCGAAACCCGGCAGAATCACCAGCGCCAGCAGAATTCCGGTGAACAGGGGCTGCGGACCGGGCAGGGGAGTGTTGGCCGGCAGCAGTTCCCCCAGCATCGTCACCGCAACAAAATGC
The DNA here is from genome assembly GCA_049323075.1 of Pseudomonadota bacterium. GTDB lineage: Bacteria > Pseudomonadota > Gammaproteobacteria > Pseudomonadales > Ketobacteraceae > Ch67. The sequence goes on along the minus strand of JBMOPR010000605.1, from coordinate 6,061 downwards.
AGCGACCAGCCGACAGCGCTGCCGATCAGCCCCGCCAGCAGCGCCAGCACGATCAGCTGGATGATGAACAGTTGCATGATCTGCCGCGATGACAAACCGAAACAGCGCAGCAGTGCCGCCGTGTCGAAATGCTGGCGACTGAAAAAATGCGCGCCCATGGCAATGGCCACCGCCGCCAGCAGGATCGCCATCAGGCTGGCCAGTTGCAGGTAGCCTTCCGCCCGCTGTAGCGCAGAACTGATGCTGCGTTGCTGGGAATGGATCGACAGAATGGACTGTCCTGGCTGCAGCTGCGGTTTGATGTCGTCCTGCAGTGCCAGAATGGCGGCGGTGTCGCCGGCAAACTGGGCGTAATAATCCAGCCGGCTGCCGGGCTGGATCACGCCGGTAGCATCAATATCGTCCCAGTGCATCAGCACGCGAGGCACGAAACTATAAAAATTGCCGCTGCGATCGGGTTCGAACAGCAGCACCTTTTCCACGCGCAGTGTCGCGTCGCCGACCTCCACCGTATCGCCGACATTTATGCTTAACGCCGTCAGCATGCGCTGTTCCAGCCACACCTTGCCAGGGTTGGGGCCATGTGTCACCGCTTGCTCCGGTGCAAACGGCGCGTCGCTCGCTTTCAGTGGCGTTTTCAGCGGATATTCGTCGGTCACCGCTTTTACGGCTGCCAGCTGCATGGCATCGCCGGCCAGCACCACGCTGGAAAACTCCAGTGTCTGCGCGTGACGGATGCCGCGTTGCCCGGCTGCCTCAAACCAGGCCGCGGTGGGTGGCGACGGCGAGCGGATCACCAGATCGCCGCCCAGCAGCGCCGACGCCTGCACCAGCATGGAATTCTGGATGCGCTCGGAAATAAAGCCGATGGTGGCGTGAGTGGATACGGCCACCAGCAGCGCCATCACCAGCACATTGAGATGTCCGGACTGCCAGTCGCGCTTCAGCATGCGCAATGCCAGCGCAAAATGATTTCGTTGCGCAGAGGACAGCATCAGGGTGCACTTCCCGCAGTGGATTCCAGCTGGCCTGCGTTCATCACCAGCTTGCGCGCGCAGCGCTGAGCCAGGGTATGATCGTGGGTCACCAGCACCAGTGTGGTGTTGCGGGTTTCATTCAGGCCGAACAGCAGATCGGCGATGCGGGCACCGGTTTGCGTATCCAGATTGCCGGTGGGTTCGTCGGCAAACAGAATGTCCGGCTCGCACACGAAGGCGCGGGCCAGGGCCACCCGCTGCTGTTCGCCGCCGGACAGCTGGTTGGGGTAGTGCAGCATGCGCTCACCCAGGCCTACGGCGCTCAGCATATCCGCTGCCCGTTCCCGCACGCGGTCGGTATTGCTGATTTCCAGCGGCAGCATCACGTTTTCCAGCGCGGTGAGGTTGGGCAGCAGCTGGAACGACTGAAACACAAAGCCCACATGCTTTGCCCGCACCCGGGCGCGTTCGTCCTCCGACAGTTTTTCCAGCGCGTGCCCCAGCATGCGGATCGACCCGCTGCTGGGCTGGTCCAGCC
>JBMOPR010000605.1:634-4536 GCA_049323075.1 Pseudomonadota bacterium | reverse complement strand
CCGGACGCCCCCACGATCGCCAGGGATTCACCGGCATGCACGCTCAAACTCACGGATTTCAGTATGTGCAGCGGCTGTTCCGCCATGAACACGGTTTTTTCAATGGCTTCCGCCAGCAAGATGGGCCCGGCAGCACGCTGCGTCTGAGCATTGTGAGCCGCTGAACTTTGCGCCCGGTTGTCCTGTCCCATACACTGTTCCACTCCTACACAGTCAGGGAGCCATCCTACCCAATGCTGAAGCGAATGTGCACTCTTGCCTGCATTCTCCTGCTGGCTATAACCAGCAATCAAATCCATGCGCAGCAAAATGACATTCTGTTATTGCTGGGTGACAGCCTGGGCGCCGGCTACGGGGTGCAACGGGAACACTCCTGGTCCTACCTGCTGAACGAAAAATTCCGCCAGAAGAAAAAGAACGTGCAGATTGTGAACGCCAGCATCAGCGGCGAGACCACCGCCGGTGGCCTGGCACGGCTGGAAGCATTGCTGAAGCAGGAAAAACCGCGCTGGGTGATGATCGAACTGGGTGGCAATGACGGTCTGCGGGGCATGGACATCAACGCCATGCAGCGCAATCTGGAAGCCATGGTGCAGATGGCGCGGCAGCATCAGGCGCAACCCCTGTTGGTGGGCATCAAAATTCCGCCCAATTACGGCCGCAAGTACCGTGAACGCTTTGAGCAGGCTTTCGTTGACGTGAGCCAGCAGCAGAACGTGCCGTTCCTGCCGTTCCTGCTGGATGGTGTGGGGGGCGTTGATCAGTACATGCAGGATGACCGCATCCATCCCAACGCCACCGCACAGCCGGTGATTGCCGATACGGTGTGGAAATTCCTGACGCCGGTGCTCACGGCCAGAGCACCGGCGCCATAACCGCGCTTAATCCCGCGACAGCTACTCTCTCGACAATAGATCGCGCGCAATGTGGGTGATCTGGATTTCGTCGGTACCGCCGTAGATCTGCAGGATCTTCGCGTCCCGTGCCAGCTGCTCCACCTGATACTCCGCCATGTAGCCGTTGCCACCGTGAATCTGCACGGCTTCCAGCGCCACCTCCATCGCCGCCTGCGCCGCGTAGAGTTTCATCGCCGAGGCTTCCGCCAGCGTGGGCGAGCGTCCTTTTGCCACCAGCTCGATATTGCGGAACACCAGATTCTGCAGGTTCACCCGCGCCACTTCCATTTTTGCCAGCTTCAGCTGGATCAGCTGGAATTCACCGATCGGCTTGCCGAACTGCACGCGCTCTTTCGCATATTTCAGCGACAGCTGCAGGCAGCGCTCCACAATGCCCAGCGCCATCGCTGCCACGCCGGTCCGTTCGCGCGTGAAGGTGTCTTTCACGCCGCTGCGGTACGATATCTCCTCGGTTTCTCCCAGCAGACGATCCGGCCCCACTTTCACGTCCTGCAAAAACAGTTCGCCGGTGGGGGACGAGTGAATGCCCATCTTGCGGAACGGTTTGCTTTGCACCAGTCCGGGCGTGCCTTTATCCAGAATGAAGCTCAGCACCTTGCGATCCTTCGGCGCCACCCCCGCTTCATCCAGCTTGCAGATGAACACGATGGTATCGGCATAGGGACCGTTGGTGATGAAGGTTTTGTTGCCGTTGAGGATGTAGCCGCCGTTGCCGTCGCGGCGGCAGGTGGCTTTCATGCTGCCGAACGCATCGGAACCAGAGTTGGGTTCCGTAATGGCCCAGGCGCCGACTTTTTCCAGCGTCAGCAGTTGCGGTACAAAACGTTCCTTCTGCGCGATGGTGCCTTTCGACATGATGGTGCCGGCGGTCAGGCCCATGCTCACGCCCAGCGCCGTCACCATGCCGGGGCAGAACCGGCACAGCTCGATGGACGGCAGCATGCTCATGGCCGCTTCCTCGCCGCGCATCATGTCTGCCATCGCCTGTTCTTCCGGTGTTTTTTCCCTTTTCTCGCGCACAATGCCGGCCAGTTCGTCTTTTTCCCGGGCAATCTGCTGTTCGAAGCGCTGTTTCGCCATCTGGTCGATGCCGAAGGTGCGCAGCATTTTTCGCAACACGTCGTAGGGCGGGGTGTCGCCGTGTTCCAGCTGGTCCAGGTTGGGGGCGATTTCCTTTTCGATGAAATTGCGCAAGGCATCCCGCAGCATGCGTTGCGGTTCGCTCCATTCGATCATGATGATTTTCCTCTGGCTGGGTTGGTATTGTTGTTATGACCTGACAGTCAGATTAAACCGGTTCAACGCACGGTGGTAATGACCAAAGGTGATCATGGTGGCGATTGTTTCGGTCAACCGGGTTAGCGGGGTGAAGGCTGCGGTTCCTTCAGTTCCTTCTCCATGCTCGACGCCATGCTCTGGTAGCGCTCCGACAGATCGCGCTCGCCCTTGCCACCAACCCCCCGGGCCAGCAGCCGCAGCACCTTCACCAGCATCGGATGCCGCAGCTGGCGGCGGCTCACTTCCTTCATTGCCTCGCGCAGCGTCTCCCAGGCTTCGATCTGGCTGAAGCTCAGCATCAGCTTCAGCAACATGTCGTCAGAAATGCGCGGCAAGCCGTCGTGCTGCATGTAATCGCGGAAAACGTCGTGCTGGATGTGGACCAGCCAGGGATCGGCAGCGGCACGGCCCAGCAGATTCAGTGCACACTGGTGGAACGACTCCGATTTTGGCTGCAGCTTTTCCAGGTAATAGCGGTGTTCCATCACAGCGGGCTTGCCCGGGTATTGCGTTTCCAGATCCGCCAGTTTGCGCCGGGCCGCGTCGAAATTGAATGCGCCCAGCTGCTTCAGAAAATCATCCAGCGCCTTGCGGTACTGCTCGTCCTCGTCGGGCCCGGTGTCCAGATAGGTTTCTTCCACCTGCAGCAAATATTTCCGGCCCAGCGCCATGCCCGCACCACCTGCCAACAGACCGCCGGCATGGGCCCAGTAGGCAATGCCCACGGTTTCACCCCAGACCGCGTTGATGATTTCCCACAGAATCCACACCGGCAGCACCAGCAGCGCCGGCGCCGTGAAATAACCGAAATAGAAAATCGCGCTGTAGAAAAAACGGATCTTGCGCATGCCATACAGAACCGCGTACATGCCCAGCACACCGGAAATCGATCCCGACGCGCCCACCAGCGGCACGTAGCCGCCCAGATTGATCAGCGTGAAGAAAATCCCGGCAAACAAACCGCAGAACAGATAGCACAGCAGGAAATTGAATGAACCGATGGCCGCTTCCACACCCGCCGCCACGATGGCCAGCACCACCATATTGCCGATCAGATGCAACGTGTCGCCGTGCAGAAACTGGTAGGTGAGAAAGGTGATGGGGCGGTGCTCCGCCGGAATCAGCCCCATATGAAAAGCGCTGATGCGGCCCAGCATCTCGTTCAATTGCGTGCGCTTTTCCTGCCAGTGGAAATAAACATCCTCGCCCCAAAAATCTGCGTCGGTGTCTTCCAGATCCCGGGTAAAGCCGTGGTCCGACAGAATGTGCAGGGCCACCGTCTGCTGGTCACCGTCGGCCCAGATGGCTTCCATCCGGTTGGCGGCATCCTTGCGGCCGGACTGGCTCAGGTAACTGATAAACACCGGGTATTCCAGCTTCAGCAGATCTTCCTGCAAATAGAAGGTGGCGGCCGCTTCCAGACGATCATCGTCATGCCACTGCCAGCTGAAGAAAACCAGGCAGCACAGCAGAATGATGGCGCCCGTGGCCACCGGTGCCCGACGCCAGTCGATACCCCGGTCGGCAGGAATGATCAGCATGTGGAAAAACCCCTTTGTCCTTTCAGCTTTTTAATTAAAGCAAACTTTTCCCCCCTGATGCTTCAAAAACCGTAGGAAAAACAGATTTTTATAGGGAATGGTTCTAAACAGGGGCGCAAATGACCCATAAACAGCGGGTTGATGGGATGGATATTGCCAATTTGTA
>JBMOPR010000605.1:0-624 GCA_049323075.1 Pseudomonadota bacterium | reverse complement strand
TTCTCAACGAGTTAAGCCCGATTGTTCTTGCCAGGGTGCCTGCACCCCGGATCATGATCGATATCCATTCAAGCGCGGTTTCAGGGAAACGTGGTGCGGAGGTACTACAAAAATGGAAGATAACGGGGATCAGAACAAATTGCGGAGTACGGTTTTGACGAAGTCAGAATTGATCGAGCGGGTCGCCCAGCGGCAATCACAGCTTTCCCAGAAAGATGTGGAACTGGCGGTAAAAACCATGCTGGAGGAAATGTCCCAGGCACTGGCCACCGGCGGGCGCATCGAGATTCGCGGCTTCGGCAGTTTCAGTCTGCATTACCGGGCGCCGCGTCTGGGGCGTAATCCCAAGACAGGCGAATCGGTGGATCTCACCGGCAAGTACGTACCTCACTTCAAACCAGGCAAGGAACTGCGGGACCGGGTCAACGGCGAGGAGTCCGACGGCGGCGCCGAACCCCCCTCCGCATAAGCATTTTCCTTGAATTCCTTGATAAAAACGGCATGATGGGCGTCATGCCGTTTTTTGTGCCTGCGACATGGCACCCAGTCAGAGCGCTCCAATGGGAAAAATCAAAGTCTTTCTGATCGTCAGTTTCTGCGCGCTGTTTGCCGTGCTGTTTGGAA
>JBMOPR010000604.1:8743-10606 GCA_049323075.1 Pseudomonadota bacterium | reverse complement strand
TCCGCGAGGCCCAGCGCAAGCGCAAGGAAGAGGAAGCCGCCAAGCGCACGCTGGAAGAGGCCCGGCGCATGGCCGTGGAGCTCGAATACCGCAGCGGGCGTGACGAATTCCAGGAAGAGTTGCTGGAAGAGGAAAAGGATGCCATCGTCAAGCGTGCTTTCGAGGACAGCCTCGACAGCGAGGCCCGGCAGGCCAAGCGCGCTCGCAAGACCTCCAAAAAGGTCAAGGGCAAGGAAAAGCAGCCCGAGCGTCACGAGCGCCAGTTTGCGCTCCGCGTCAACAAACACGGGTTCCAGAGCCCGACAGGTCCCATCGTGCGAGAAGTCCAACTGGGTGAAAGTATTACCGTTTCCGACCTGGCTCAGCAGATGTCCGTCAAGGGTGCCGCTGTAGTCAAGGCCTTGTTTGGCCTGGGTATCATGGCCACCATCAACCAGGTTCTCGATCGTGAAACGGCCCAGCTGATTGTTGAAGAGTTGGGCCACAAGGTGAAGCTGGTGAGTGCTGACGCTGTCGAGGACTCGCTTATCGAATCCCTGGGCGACACCCATCAGGAAGGCATGCCGACAGCCCGTGCGCCAGTCGTCACCATCATGGGCCACGTCGACCACGGTAAAACTTCGCTGCTCGACTATATCCGCCGCACCCGTGTGGCGGCTGGTGAAGCCGGCGGCATTACCCAGCACATCGGCGCCTATCATGTGGATACCGGCCACGGCATGATCACGTTCCTGGATACCCCGGGTCACGCCGCGTTTACCGCCATGCGTGCCCGTGGTGCCCAGTGCACCGACATCGTGGTGCTGGTGGTAGCCGCAGATGACGGCATGATGCCGCAGACGGCCGAAGCGATTGATCACGCCCGTGCCGCAAAAGTGCCGCTGGTCGTGGCCGTGAACAAGATCGACAAACCCGGTGCAGATCCCGAGCGGGTCCGTTCCGAGCTGTCGCAGAAGGAAGTTATTTCCGAAGAGTGGGGCGGTGACACCCAGTTCGTGCATGTGTCTGCGCTGACCGGTCAGGGCATCGACCAGTTGCTGGATGCCATCCTGCTGCAGGCAGAAGTTCTCGAACTGCAGGCGGTGGCCTCCGGTCCGGCCAAGGGTGTGGTGATCGAATCCTCCGTCGACAAGGGTCGCGGTGTGGTGGCCAGCCTGCTGGTGCAGTCCGGTACCCTGAACCGTGGCGACATGGTGCTGGCGGGCGAACATTACGGACGTGTCCGCGCCATGCTGGACGAGAACGGCCGCCAGATCGAAAGTGCTGGTCCGTCCATTCCGGTGGAAATCCTGGGTCTGGCCGGAGCGCCGGATGCGGGCGAGGAATTCCTCGTGGTGCCTGACGAGCGCAAGGCGCGCGAAGTGGCGGATTTCCGCCAGAAGAAACTGCGCCACAACCGCCTGTCCCGCCAGCAGGCGACCAAGCTGGAAAATATTTTTGAAACCATGGGTGCGGGTGATACCGCCTCGGTCAACATTGTATTGAAGACCGACGTTCGCGGCTCGCTGGAAGCGCTGCAGGTTGCTCTGCAGGATCTGTCGACTCCCGAAGTCAAGGTCGCAATCGTGTCTGCCGGCGTGGGTGGCATCAACGAATCCGATGTCAACCTGGCGCTGACTTCCCGCGCAGTCATCATCGGCTTTAACGTGCGTGCAGACGCGTCAGCACGCAAGCTGTGTCAGGAAGAAGGTGTCGATCTGCGCTATTACAGCGTCATCTACGACATCATCGAAGACGTGAAGAAGGCGATGTCCGGTCTGCTCGAACCCGAGCTGCGCGAGGAAATCGTGGGCGTGGCAGAAGTGCGCGATGTGTTCCGGTCCTCGAAGTTCGGCGCAGTTGCCGGCTGCAAGGTCATGGAAG
>JBMOPR010000604.1:7662-8733 GCA_049323075.1 Pseudomonadota bacterium | reverse complement strand
CAACGTGGTGGTGTTCCAGGGCGAACTCGAATCCCTGCGTCGCTTCAAGGATGACGTCAACGAAGTCAACGCCGGTATCGAATGCGGTATCGCGGTGAAGAGCTACAACGACGTCAAGCCTGGCGACAAGATCGAAGTGTTCGACGTCAGGAAAGTGGCCCGGACCATTTGAGGTAAGCCGACTTGCGTCATCATTCCCGCGGCTTCAGCCGCACGGACCGGATTGCCGACCAGATCCAGCGTGACCTTGCTCTCCTGTTGCATCGGGAGATCAAGGATCCGCGGGTTGGCCTGCCGACCATCAGCAGTGTGAAGGTGAGCCGCGATCTGGCCTATGCCGACGTGTACATCACCTTCATGGCCATCGATGAACCAGAGAAAGTCAAACAGGCGCTGAGCGTGCTCAACAACGCCAGTGGCCTGCTGCGTTCGCTGCTGTCGAAAAGCATCAAGCTGCGCGTCATGCCCCGCCTGCGGTTTCACTACGACCAGACCATCGTCGATGGCCCCCGCATCTCGGCCCTGATCAACGCCGCCGTGGCGGAAGACAAGGCCCGGCATCACGATGATGGCACCGACCAGACCAGCCCCGACGGAGAGTAACCCAGTGGCAAAACGTCGCGGAAAACGTGGCCGTCCGGTGGACGGCGTGCTGGTGCTGGACAAGCCGCAAGGCTGCACCTCCAATGAAATCCTGCAACGGGTCAAGCGCATGTACGGCGCCGACAAGGCCGGCCATACCGGCAGTCTGGACCCGCTGGCCACCGGTGTGTTGCCGCTGTGTTTTGGCGAGGCCACCAAGTTCTCCCAGTACTTGCTGGATGCGGACAAGGCCTATGTGGTGAAGGCGAAGTGGGGCGAGAAAACCAACACTGCCGATGCCGACGGTGAGGTTATCGAGACCTGTGCCACCGACAATGTCAGCCGCGAGCGTCTGCAGGCGACCCTGCCGCAGTTCATGGGCGAGATCGAACAGGTGCCGTCCATGTATTCCGCCCTCAAGCACAATGGCCAGCCGCTGTACAAACTGGCGCGCCAGGGCGTTGAAATTGAAAGGCAAGCCCGTAAGGT
>JBMOPR010000604.1:0-7652 GCA_049323075.1 Pseudomonadota bacterium | reverse complement strand
CCACCAGCTGGACCTGCTAGACTGTGACGCGCAGCATTTCAGCCTGTTCGTGCGCTGCAGCAAGGGCACCTACATCCGCAATCTGGTGGAAGATATCGCCCAGGCGATGGGAAATCTGTCGCATGTGGTAGAATTGCGCCGCACTCAGGCGGGCTCTTATCGGCTGGATCAGGCGGTCACCGTGGAAGCCCTGGTGGCAGCACTGGAAAGCGGCGGCCACAAGGCGCTGGATGAGCTGTTGTTGCCCCTGGGCACCAGCGCAGACCACTGGCCAACGCTGCAACTGTCTGAGAATACTGCATTTTATTTACGCAATGGCCACCCCGTGCAGGTACCGGGATCGCCGTTGGAAGGCTGGGTCAAACTGATTGGCCCGGCAGAAGAATTTATCGGGGTGGGCGAGATACTGGACGATGGAAAAGTAGCTCCGCGCCGCCTGATAAATCGCTCTGACTAGAGGCCAGGGCGCCAAGCAAGACCGCAGCAACTGTAAATATGCGTGGTTGCAGCGGTTTTTCCCAAAAGCATATTGGAGCAAGACAATGCCAATTAGTGTGCAAGAAAAAGCAAAGATCGTTGCCGAACACCAGCGTGCCCAGGGCGACACCGGTTCACCGGAAGTGCAGATTGCTCTGCTGACCGCCCAGATCAACCAGCTGCAAGGACATTTCAAGGCCCACGAAAAGGATCACCATTCCCGTCGTGGCCTGATTCGCATGGTTAACTCGCGCCGCAAGTTGCTCGACTACCTGAAGCGCAAGGATCAGGACCGTTACACCGCCCTGATCGGCAAGCTTGGCCTGCGTCGTTGATGATCGATTGGCTAAACCTGATTCTGCCAGCCAGCTCTGCCGCATGTCCCCGGGCATGTTGTGGGGCTGGTTTCTGAATCAAGCTGGAATACGGCACTTGTTCCCCGGAACAGGTGCCGTGTTTTTTTCTGTTGTTGGAAAACGGGTCGGGTGCATCTAACAGCCGGTTGCCGCCAGGGCGGAACCAGCCGGTTGCTGGATGTACCCAACAACGAACACATAAATAGCGTCCCGGTTGTCATGGCAGCTGACCCCTGATGAGCCATGGCAGGAATTGGCCGGGACTTTGAACTGGAAGGTAAATAAAAATGTTTAAAGTCGTAAGAAAAGAATTTCAATTCGGTAATGAAAAATTCGTGCTGGAAACCGGCAAGATCGCCCGCCAGGCCACAGCGGCCGTGATGGTTACATCAGGCTCCTGTTCTGTGCTGGTCACCGTGGTGGCCAAGAAGGACGCTGATCCGTCCAAGGATTTCTTCCCCCTCACCGTCAACTATCAGGAAAAATTCTATGCCGCCGGCCGTATTCCCGGCAGCTTCCACAAGCGTGAAGGCCGTCCGTCCGAGAAGGAAACCCTCACCTCGCGCCTGATCGACCGTCCGATCCGTCCGCTGTTTCCTGAAGGCTTCTACAACGAAGTGCAGGTGATTGCCACGGTCATGTCCACCGACAAGAAGACCGATCCGGATATCGCGGCGATGCTCGGTGCTTCCGCGGCGCTGGCCATTTCCGGTATCCCCTTCATGGGTCCCATCGGTGCCGCCCGCGTCGGTTACCGTGACGGCATGTACATCCTGAATCCGAACTACAAGGATCTGGAAACCTCGCAGCTGGAGCTGGTGGTTGCCGGTACGGATGAAGCCGTACTGATGGTGGAATCCGAAGCGCAGGAACTGACCGAGGACCAGATGCTGGGCGCGGTGCTGTTCGGTCACCTGGAAATGCAGGTGGCGGTCAACGCCATCAAGGAATTCGCGAAAGAAGCTGCCAAGGCGCCGATGGCATGGCAGCCGCCGGCAGAAAACACTGTGCTGAAGGAAGCCCTGGCTGCCTATGCCGCGCAGGTAACCGAAGCCTACCTGATCCGCGACAAGCAGGCCCGCTACAGCCGTATTGGCGAGATCAAGTCGGCGGCTATCGCTGCCCTGTGTAACAAGGAAAATCCGGGCGCCCTGCCGGAGCAGGTGGTAAAAAACGCGTTTGGTGATCTGGAATACCGTATCGTGCGCGAGAATGTGCTGGCCCACAAACCCCGCATCGATGGCCGTGACCTGAAGACCGTGCGTCCCATATCCGTGGAAGTGGGTGTATTGCCCCGTACCCACGGTTCCGCCCTGTTCACCCGTGGTGAAACCCAGGCCATCGTCACCGCGACGCTGGGCAGCCTGCGCGACGCGCAGAACCTGGATTTCCTGGAAGGCATGAAATCCGATCCCTTCATGCTGCACTACAACTTCCCCCCGTTCTGCGTGGGCGAAATCAGCAACCAGCTGGCTCCCAAGCGTCGCGAGATCGGCCACGGCCGCCTGGCCCGTCGTGGTGTGCAGGCCATGTTGCCCCCCCAGGCAGATTTCCCTTACGCCATCCGAGTTGTGTCGGAAATCACCGAATCCAACGGTTCGTCTTCCATGGCGTCCGTGTGCGGTTCCAGCCTGGCGCTGATGGACGCCGGGGTGCCGATGAAGGCGCCGGTGGCCGGTATCGCCATGGGTCTGGTGAAGGAAGGCGACCGCTTTGCGGTTCTGTCTGACATCCTGGGTGATGAAGATCATCTGGGCGACATGGACTTCAAGGTGGCGGGCACCACCAATGGCATCACCGCGCTGCAGATGGATATCAAGATCACCGGTATTACCGAGGAGATCATGGAGGTCGCCCTGAACCAGGCCCGCGAAGGCCGCCTGCACATTCTGGGTGAGATGAACAAGGTGCTGGCTGCGTCCCGTGGCACCATCTCGGAAGATGCACCGGTGTACATGACCATCAAGATCGATCCCGAGAAGATCCGCGACGTCATCGGCAAGGGTGGCGCGGTGATTCGCCAGATCTGCGAAGAGTCTGGCGCGGAAATCGATATCAACGACGACGGCACCATCCGCATCTACGGCCAGAACGCAGAAGCGTCACAGAAAGCCAAGACCAAGATCGAAGGTATCGTGGCCGAGGCCGAAGTCGGGCGCATCTATGACGGCAAAGTGGCGAAAATTGTTGATTTCGGAGCGTTTGTGAACATTCTGCCGGGTACCGACGGCCTGGTGCACATCTCCCAGATTGCCGAGGAACGCGTCAGCAACGTGGCGGACTACCTGAAAGAAGGTCAGATGGTGAAGGTAAAAGTGTTGGATGTGGACAACCGTGGCCGCATCAAACTGTCCATCAAGGAAGCGTTGTCGGATCTGGCGGCCGGGGGCCAGCAGGGCAGCGCTGACTGACCGGATCGACGACCTCAGGTCATTTAAAAAAGGGAGCAAAAGCTCCCTTTTTTATTACAATCCCATAACTCAATAGCGGTTGTGTTTGTGAAGGGCATTGCGTACTCTTGGGTCATGAATCAGTCGGCAGGCCGCAGGGAAAATCAGGCTGCCTGTCAATAATAAAAAGATTTTATATCGGCAAAACAAGAATAAAGTGGAGGGATCACGGATATGTCGTTGCTCAAAGGACGAATCACTCGCGCCATCGTCGCTTCATCGGCCCTGCTGTTGTCTTCCCTTGCGGTTGCCGGCGACTGGCAGCTGGAAATGGATGAAGAGGGCGTTCAGCTCTATTCCATGGAATCCACCACCAGCCCGATGAAGACGGTGAAGGTGGTATCTCAGGTCAAGGCCAGTCTTTCCAGCCTGGTTTCATTCCTCTCCGATCACAATCAGTTCCCTGCCTGGATGGACAAGGTGGCGAAAGCTGAAAAGATCAAGGACATCAGTCCGCAGGAAACCATCACCTACACCGTCATCGACTCGCCCTGGCCGGAGCGTGATCGCGACAACGTGATCTATTCGAAGTGGGAACAGGATCCGCAGACGCTGGTGGTGACCAAGAAGATCCTGTCCGAGCCGCAATACGTCAGTGAAAACGCTGATATGATCCGCATGCCATTTTTCGAGGGTGAGTGGAAGCTGGTGCCCAAGAGCAATGGCCTGGTGGAAGTGAGCTATACGGTGGATTTCAATCCCGGCGGCAATGTTCAGGGCTGGGTGCTGGAAATGTTCACTTATGAAATGCCGTTCAAGACCATGCAGAATCTGCATACTACCGCGCTGGGCCGCTATGAGGGCGCCAAATTTGCCTTCATCAAGGAGCCGGTGAACAACGGGATGGCGATGACAGTGCAGCAATAGAGAGGGCAGCAATAGATTACTGCAATAGAGAGTGCAGTAATCGAAAGCGCAGCAATAATTCCATCGCTGATCATTGATAAAAACGGGGCCGTGATGCCCCGTTTTTTTTGCTTTTTTTAGCGTTGTATTTCGCCATCGTGACGGGGCGTGCAGTTACAGCCGGCCGGAATGGTTGCCGCCCATCCTGGTCACCTGCCATTTGCCGTCCTGGAAGTGGAATTCAAAGGTCCGCTCGTCCGTGCCGTTCTGGCGGGTGTCCTGGCCGAAGGCCCACTGGTATTCCAGATGGGCGATGAACGCGTTGTCGTTCAGGGGTTCGATGCGGCTGCGCATGAATTTCTGGATGACGAATTTGCCGGCCCACTCACCCCGGGTTTCATAAAACTGGCGGGCGCTGGCTTCAATGTCGGCCGGCGCGGGAAGAGGGGCAGCTAATAGGGTACGGCTGAAGGTGCAGGTGAGCAGCAGGGCGGCGATAAAGATCAGACGAAGTGGCATGGCGGCATTTTTCAGTAGTTCATGTTGGTGCGGTGAGCGTAGCAAACCGGTGCGGCAGGATTCAATCCGCCTGTGCCGCAGCTGGCACGATGCATGCTCTTGCTGGAGGGAACAGTTGATGCGTGCTGATAGCGGGGCAGCCCGGACTGACAGAGGCAGGATCGACGCCGGAATCCGGTGCATGACCCTGCCGGCCTGATCCAAGTCTGTGCGGCAGCCGCCAGCATGTCCTCCCACCGACAGGAGAAACTTCATGAGTGAATTTGCAGCCACCATTCTTGCCGCCAAGGAATCCAGGGGTATGACCTGGGATGCGCTGGCGGAGGCTATCGGCATGTCGCCGGTGTGGACCTGTTCTGCCTGCATGGGTATGAACAGCATGCCGCAGGACAAGGCGGTGGCCCTGTGTGACGTGCTGGGCCTGGGCGCTGATGTTGCAGCAGCGCTGCAGAAGTACCCGACGAAAACCTGGGACAAATCGGTGCCCACCGATCCGCTGATCTACCGGCTGTATGAAGTGGTCGGTGTTTATGGTGACACGCTGAAGGCGGTGATCCAGGAAAAATTCGGCGATGGCATCATGAGCGCCATTGATTTCACCATGCACGTGGACAAGGAGGAAAATCCGAAAGGCGATCGGGTGGTGCTGACGCTGAACGGGAAGTTTCTGCCCTACAAGGCGTGGTGAGTTTGCTTGTGAACAGCAGCGGGCCGGTGTGGCCCGCTGTTGGTGGGGAATGAGCAGCCGCGTTTCAGGTCGAATGGAAGCTAGCGGTTTTCCAGCCGGTTGTAATCGAGCCAGCCGGCCTCGATCGGTGCGTGTTTCCGGTACGCCTGATGCAAATCGTCGCTGAAGCGCCAGAAGCGGGGATCGGTCCGGCGTACGCCGAATTTATCCAGCAAGGCGCGATAGTCGTTTTCGTTGCCCAGTGTCCGCAGGTGTTGCACCAGTTCCGGCACTTCGTCCTGGTCCAGTTGCAGGAAGGCGCTGGGATAGGCGCCGATAAGTCCGTTTGCCAGCCACATCTGGTCTTCGTCCGGCAGGCGACGATCTTCTTCACCGAAAATGTTCGAAATGTTGCTGTAGGCATTGTGATGCAGCAGCGTGTAGTAGTGGGTCTTTTTCTGCCGGTCGCTGGCAATGGCGATGACCAGGGTTTGCGGCAATATGGCGGCACTGGTGCCCCGGATCTGCTGGATCTGGCGCAGCGACTGCAGGGTGGCGGGATCAGTGATGCCGTTTTCCAGGGCGTACTGCGTGTCCAGGACCGGGTCCAGCGTCTGCCTGATGCGTTGATAGAGTTCTGGCAGCGGTTGGTCGGTCTGGTACTGAATGCCGGTTTCGCCGTCGAACCTGTTGCCGTGCTGGTACACGTATTCCTTCACTTCATTCACCGAGCCGCGATACCACTGGGCGCGGACCTTTTCGCGCTGCGCCTGCGGCAGCAGGGCGAGGAAGTTGAATTCTCCTTCCATGCGCAGAAAATCCATGTAGATGCGGCTGTTCAGCTGGTGTCCGACATTGCCATAGACGTCGTAGCCGGCCACCAGCAAGTAATGGATGCGTTCCAGTAGCGGGTAGGTGAGCACCCAGGCGGTCTGGGGCTGGTCGCCCTGCAGTCCTTTCACCACGCTGGCACTGTCGGAGTGGCGGAAGATGGTGAGGGCGGCGTTCTGGTTGTTGCCGTCGCCGTGCCAGAGCAGGTTGAGATCCAGCGGAATCCGGTCCTTGACATGCTGGTTGAGAAAATCGGATTTCGCTTTCAGGAATTTCTTCTCTTCGTCAGCGTACAGCATCCAGCGAAAGGGGGTGGCGTTGCTGTCGGCCTCGCCTGGCAGTGAGGTACGCGCCAGTTGCTCGGCCATGGCGTCGGCGTACACGTCAAGGGAGGGCAGGTCGGGATTGACGAACAGTACCCAGGAATGATCGTTGATCACGTTGAGTGCCATCTGGCCCCGGCAGACGGGGCCCTTGATGAAGTTCATCACGGTGTACTGGGCTTCTTCCAGCAGGAAGCGGTAGCGGGCTCCGGCCGGTAACTGGCGGAAGGTGATGAACGGATTGGAGGCCGTTTCCACATCATAGGGCGGCAATTCCGCCACATCGTAGGCCGGCGTCAGGAACAGCGCCTGCCAGCGTTGCAGACGGGTGGGGCTGAGCCGGTAGGGCATGTGGGTCTTGGCGACGATGGCTTCGCGGACCGGCAGGATGCGGTAGTAGACGCGAGCCACGCCAGGATCGTCGTAGGGCCTGCGGGTGGCGATGCGCTGCACAGGCTGGCCCGGTGCTGTGGCAGATCGCACCAGTTCGAAATAGCGCGGCGGTGCGCCGTCCTCGAAATACAGGTGCCCCAGATAGAGATGTTCGTAAAGGTAGCGACTCATCAGTTGCGCTTTGGGGGAATCCTGATTGAGGAAGCGTTCCCAGGCCTGGATGTGGCGTTCCAGCACGGGGGCGATGGGCACCGGTGCTCGATAGGGGGCCCCTTCCTGCACCCATTGCAGCAGCAGTTTGCGTTCTTTGGCGGGCAGGGCCGGCAGGCCGTAGGGCATGCCCCACAATGGATAGTCGCGGCGGAAATCCTCGAACTGCTCCACTTTCACGCATTGCTGGTTGCGGTCCAGGGCGAGATCGAAGCTGTCCGGCAGGATGGGTTGATCCGGTAGCGGGTGGTCCTGTTTCAGCTGCAGCATCTGGGCAAGGGTGCTGCCGGCGAGGTTGGCCTCGGGATCGTTGCGGCGTTCGTTCAGGACCGGGAAGAAGCCCAGTTCGCGCCACCCGGCGGTGCTTTGGGCGTCCTCGAACAGGCGCGTGGTGCGCGCTGCCAGCAGGCGTTCGCCGTCGTACACCTTGTCGGTGTGGGCGCCGCGGGCGATGCCTTCAAAAGAGCCCAGTTTGAGCTGGCAGGGCGCGTCGTAACACGCATGACACACCACGCAGCGCTGTTCCAGCACCGGTTTGACGTCACGCCAGTAATCGGTGCTACCGGTGGCAAGTGGCTGG
>JBMOPR010000603.1:0-10648 GCA_049323075.1 Pseudomonadota bacterium | reverse complement strand
GACGGCCAGCACACGCTGAACGCTGCGCAATTGTGGCAGGCAATCCAGTTGCTGCGCGCATGGGTGCAGGCCAATGGCTGCCAATCCATCGCCATTGCCGGTGACAATTCTTTCGGCTGGATCATCAGTGATCTGGCGCTACTGGAACTGCCCGTACGCGTCATTCCGCTGCCGACGTTTTTCTCTGCCGCCCAGATTGCGCATGTGCTGTCAGATGCAGGCGTGGATACGCTGCTAGCGCCAGCTGCGGTGTTGGAATCTTTCGCCGGAGCATCTGTTCACAGTGCAGAAATCCTGAGCGTGGATTACGACATCGCCGCTGCCCGACTGGATGGCGTGCCTGCAGTGACGCACATTACCGCGTACGAGAAAATCACCTTCACTTCCGGCAGCACCGGCACGGCAAAAGGTGTGCGGCTGTCACTGGCCACTCTGGAAAATACCGCGCGTGCCATCGCCGCCGCGCTGCAACCCCTGGCCATCGAGACTCATCTGGGCGTGCTGCCTTTTGCCACGCTGCTGGAAAATATCGCCGGCCTTTACGCACCACTGCTGCAGGGAGTGCGCATTCATGTGCGCCGGCTGGAGCAGCTGGGGCTGGCGTCGCCGGAGCAATTCAATCCGTTCCTGCTGCTGGGTGAAATCCAGCGCGTGCAGCCCCATGCCAGCATTCTGGTGCCGCAGTTACTGCTGGCATTGGTGAGCCTGCTGGAGCGCGGCGTCAGTATTGGCAACAGTTTTCGTTTCATTGCAGTAGGCGGCGGCAAGGTGGCGCGGCGTCAGCTGGAGCAGGCCCGGGCGCTGCACTTGCCGGTGTTTGAAGGGTACGGCCTGTCGGAATGCGGTTCGGTGGTGGCGCTGAATCTGCCGGGTGCGGATCGCCTTGGCAGCGTGGGTAAACCGCTGGCGCACTGTTCGATCCGCATTGTCGATGATGGCGAAATCATGGTGCGCGGTGCTGTCATGTCCGGCTATCTGGGTGACGCTGAATCAAGCTGCAGCGAAATCGCCACCGGCGATCTGGGCTATCTGGATGCCGATGGCTTCCTGCATGTCAGCGGACGCAAGAAAAACATGTTCATCACCGCGTTTGGCCGCAACGTCAATCCGGAATGGGTGGAAGCAGAATTGCTGCGTTTCCTGCCCGTTCGCCAGGTGGCGGTGTTCGGTGAGGCGCTGCCGCGCAACGTGGCGATCGTGGTGGCGCGTAACGGCTTCACCCAGGCCGATGTGGACGCAGCGGTGGCGGAATGCAATCGCACGCTGCCGGATTATGCGCGCATTGGCCAGGTGGTTATGGCGCCGGAACCCTTTACAGGCGACAACGGCCTGGCGACCGCCAATGGCCGCGTCCGGCGCGCTGCAATCGAAAAGCATTTTGCCCAGTGGCTGGCAGTTCCGTCACTGACGGTTACCAACTCACGTTCTGCGGAGAAATGACATGGGATTTTTTGAACAACTGCAACAGCAAACCGAAACAGCGCGCCAGCATGTGCTGACAGCGCCAGTGATCCAGGCTGTTCTGGAAGGCCGCTTCGATGTGAACGGTTACCGCTATTTTCTGGAACAGGCCTTTCATCACGTTCGCCACACCGTGCCGCTGATGATGGCCTGCGGTGCCCGCCTGCCGGAGCGGCTGGAAGAGGTGCGCAAAGCCCTGGTGGAATACATCGACGAGGAATACGGCCATGATGCCTGGATTCTGAATGATATCGAGGCCTGCGGTGGCGACCGGCAGCAGGTGCGTGCCAACAAGCCCTGCCTGCCCATCGAACTGATGGTGGCGTTTCTGTATGACCAGATCAATCGGGGCAATCCGGCGGCGTTTTTCGGCATGGTCATGGTGCTGGAAGGCACCAGTATCAACCTCGCCATCAAGATGGGTCAGATCGTGCAGGCCCGGCTGGGTCTGCCGGCGTCGGCATTTTCCTATCTGTTTTCCCACGGCAATCTGGATCAGGAGCATTTCCAGTTCTTTGAAAAGCTGATGAACGGCATCGACAACGTCGAAGACCAGCGTGCCATCGTCCACGCGGCGAACGTGGTGTACCGGCTTTATGGCGACATGCTGCGGTCGATTCCGTTGCAGCAGGCCCAGACCGTTGAGGTGAATCATGCAGCTGCGTGACAGGAAGGTATTGCTGACCGGTGCCAGTGGTGGCATCGGCAAGGCACTGGCAGCGGCGTTGTTACAGCAGGGCGCACGCCTGGTGCTGGCAGGGCGGAATCTGGAGAGCCTGCAGCGGATCGCACGCCAGTTGCTGGCCACACAGGGCCAGGCGAAGCTGGCGCTGGCGCAACTGGATCTGGGCAGTGACCAGATGTGGCAGCAGGCGCAGGCGATTGCACAGCAGCATCCGGATGTGGATGTGCTGGTGAATTGCGCCGGTCGCAATCTGTTTGCCGGCGTGGCGCAGACCGATCCGGTGCAGACGGCGGCCATGCTGGATGTGAACCTGAAAGGCACCATCCTGCTGACCCAGGCGCTGCTGCCCACGTTGCTGACCCGGCCACAGGCCATGATAGTCAATGTGGGTTCGACTTTTGGCAGCATCGGTTACCCCGGCTTTGCCGTGTACTGCGCCAGCAAATTTGGCGTGCGCGGATTCACCGAGGCGCTACAACGTGAACTGGCGCAGACCCGGGTCAAGGTGGTGTACGTCGCGCCCCGCGCCACTGCCACCGACATGAACGAGGCTGCAGTGGTGGCCATGAACAACGAGCTGGGCAACAAAATGGACGCACCGGCTTTGGTGGCCGCGTGTGTGGTGCGGGCAATCGACCGCGAACGTCCGCGCCTTTTCATCGGCTGGCCGGAAAAACTGTTCGTGTTCATGAATGGCCTGTTCACCAGCGTGGTCGACAAGGCGTTGCGCAAACAGTTGCCGGTCATCCAGCGTTTTCTTTCCAACGAATCCAAATCGCAAGAGGTCAAATCATGAAAGGTTCTTTTACGACAAAGGTGGTATCCATTCTTGCCACGCTGCTGTGTGTCTTTGCGGTGCAGGCGCAGGCAGCACCGGCATTCGATGAGCAGCTGCTGACGCTGCAGGAGCAATGGGCGCATATCAATTATGAAGTGGATAAAAACCAGAAAGAGGCCGAATTCGAAAAACTGGCGGGGCAGTTGCAGCAGCTGGCGGCGCAAAATCCGGGTCGTCCCGAACCGCTGATCTGGCGCGGTATCGTGCTGTCCACCTGGGCGGGTGCGAAAGGCGGTCTGGGTGCGCTCGGACTGGTGAAGGATGCCCGCGACCTGTTCGAACAGTCGCTCAAGCTGTCGTCGGATGCTCTGCAGGGTTCGGCCTATACTTCACTGGGCAGCCTGTATTATCAGGTGCCGGGCTGGCCCATCGGCTTCGGTGACGACAAGAAAGCCCGTGAATTGCTTGAAAAGGCGATCGCGATCAATCCCGCCGGTATCGACAGCAACTACTTTTACGCCGATTATTGGCTGGAGCAGGGCGAGTACCAGAAGGCCAAACAGTATTTCGACAAGGCCCTGCAGGCGCCGGCTCGTCCGAACCGCCCGCTGGCGGATGCCGGGCGTCGCCAGGAAATCCAGGCCAAGCTGGCCCAGGTCGACAAAAAACTGCACTGAAAAGAAACTGCACCAAGAACAAGACAAGGCTGTGAGGATGCGATTACTGCTGGTGGAAGACGATGCGATGCTGGGACGCGCCGTGCTGACAGGATTGAAGATGGACGGCTACGCGGTGGACTGGATGTCCACCGGACAGTCGGCACTGCATTGTCTGGAAACCGACGAATATGATCTGGTGGTACTGGATCTCGGCTTGCCGGATATCGACGGCAAAGCCGTGCTCAACACCCTGCGCAAACGCGGCATGACCACGCCGGTGATCATTCTCACGGCCCGCGACAGCATCGAGGATCGCGTTGGCGGGCTGGATGCGGGCGCCGACGATTACATGGTGAAGCCGTTCGACCAGGATGAACTGATGGCGCGGGTGCGGGCGTTGCTGCGGCGGCGCAGCGGACGCGCCTCGGCGGTATTGCAATACAAGGACATCACGCTGCATCCCGATTCCATGAAGGCGGAATACCAGGGTCAGCCGGTCGAGATTTCGCGGCGGGAATTCGCGCTGCTGCAGGAACTGCTGGTCAATACCGGACGCGTTCTCACCCGGGAGCAGCTGGAACGTGCGATTTACGACTGGGATCAGGATGTCGCCAGCAACGCGGTAGAGGTTCATATTCACCATCTGCGCAAAAAATTCTATAACGACCTGATTCGCACCGTGCGCGGTGTCGGTTATCTGGTGGAAAAGGCCGGATGAAATCGATCCGCGCCTTTCTGCTGCTTTCAGTTTCCCTGCTGGTTTTGCTCTCGTTGCTGGTGTCGGCGTGGCTAACGTTCGATCGCGCCCGTTATGAGGTGGACGAACTGTTCGACGCCGAACTGGCGCAGACCGCACGGGTGCTGCGCTCCACCGT
This sequence comes from Pseudomonadota bacterium, assembly GCA_049323075.1. Classification (GTDB taxonomy): domain Bacteria; phylum Pseudomonadota; class Gammaproteobacteria; order Pseudomonadales; family Ketobacteraceae; genus Ch67. The sequence continues at coordinate 6,190 of JBMOPR010000603.1, read as the reverse complement.
TACGGTGGCCAACCGCATGACGGGACAGCCGGGTGACGCGCCCGTACCCCTGGTGAGCACGCACGATTGGGCGACCCGTACCGCCGAGGAGCTGTCAAGCGATGATGAGCGCACGCGGTTTGGTCACAGCTACGAACGCAAGATCATGTTCAAGATCCAGCGCCGAGATCTGGTGCTGCTGGCTTCTGACAATTTTCCCACCGATCTGGCGCTGCCGCGTGAAGCCGGATACCAGCGCATTCATCTTGGTCAGCATGACTGGTACCTGTTCACCCTGCTGGACGGCGAAGTCACCTATATCGTGGGCGAGCGTAACGATGTGCGTGAGGAGATGGTGGAGAAAATCGCCTTCGGCAATCTCACTCCGCTGCTGATTGCGCTGCCGGTGCTGTTGCTGCTGCTGGCCTGGGCGCTGCAGCAGGGGCTGCGGCCACTGGTGGAACTGGACCGCTACATCCAGCAGCGGGACAAGGACAACCTCGATCCGATTGTTCTCGCCAAAACGCCACGGGAAATCAATCCCATCGTCGATTCGCTCAATGGTCTGCTGACGCGGCTGCGGCGTTCCCTTGAGAGCGAGCGGCGCTTTACTGCCACTGCATCGCACGAAATGCGCACGCCCGTGTCGGTGCTGAAAGTGAATGTGCAGAATGCATTGAAGGCGCGGGATGAACAGGAGCGCATCCAGTTGCTGCATGAACTGGATGCCGGCGTTGATCGCACCGGCCGGCTGATCAACCAGTTGCTGACCATGAGCCGGCTGGAGCAGGACGATCATGGTTATGCACTGCAGGAGATCGATCTGCTGCCCGTGCTGCGCGAGGAAATTGCGGCACTGTATCCGCTGGCACTGCAAAAGGAGCAGAACATCGAGCTGGCGGCGGACGTACCGTACCTGTCGCTCACAACGGTGCCGCAGCTGGTTCCCCTGGTGGTGCGCAACCTGGTGGACAACGCCATCAAGTACGCACCGCCAGCGGGGCGGATTCTGGTAAGCGCCAGGACCGATGGCGAGAGCGTGCACATCAGCGTGGAAGACAGCGGTCCTGGTGTGCCGCCAGAGGAACAGCAGAAAATCTTCGAGCGCTTTTACCGGATCCAGAACGGAGGCGTGAGCGGTTCCGGGCTTGGCCTGGCCATCGTCAGGCGCACGGTGGAATTGTTGGGCGGCTCCATTCAGGTGAGTGCCAGCGCGTCACTGGGTGGGCTCTGCATTCAGGTAGCACTTCCGGTAAAAAGCCAGCTGGCCAAAAACCCGCAGGCAAAAAAAAGGCAGGTGGGACACCTGCCATAACAAACGCCGCCACGACGCAGACCGTGGCGGCATTGAGGTCAACCGATTCTCAAAACCGCACCTTATTTCAGTTCGGCAGAGGATTTGTTCAGCAGGCGCCGTGCCACGATCAGCTGCTGGATCTGCTGGGTGCCTTCAAAAATATCCAGGATCTTGGAATCGCGGCTCCACTTCTCCAGCAGTTCGGTTTCGCCATAGCCCAGACTTGAACACAGCTCGACGCAACGCAGGGTCACCGTGTTGCAGGTGCGTCCGGCCTTGGCTTTTGCTACCGAGGCTTCCATGGAGTTGGGGCGACCATTGTCCGCCATCCAGGCCGCTTTCAGCGTCAGCAGGCGGGCGGCTTCCCACTCGGCTTCCATGCGATACAGTTCCGCTTCAATGGCCGTCACATTGTGAATGGTTTTGCCGTAGTTGCAGTTCACATGATCCCGCAGCAATTCACGGGTGCGATCCAGCGCAGCCTTGGTAACGCCCACGGCCATCGCGGCCACCAGCGGGCGCGTGTTGTCGAACGTCTGCATCACGCCACCGAAACCTTTCTTCACATCGATTTCGGGATTGCCCAGCAGGTTATCCTTGTGCACGCGGCAGTCGGTGAAGTGGATCACCGCCGTGTCGGACGCCTTGATGCCCAGCTTGTGTTCCAGGCGGGTGACTTCCATGCCCGGCGTGCCGCGTTCCACCGCGAAGGATTTGATGGCGGCGCGGCCGGCATCTTTATCCAGCGTCGCCCACACCACCACGATGTCGGCGCGGGCGCCGGCGGTGACGAAAATCTTCTCGCCGTTCAGGATGTAGTAGTCGCCATCTTTTTTCGCTGTGGTGCGGATGTTGGCGGAATCCGACCCGGTACCCGGTTCGGTAATGGCCATTGCGGCCCATTTGCCCTTGAAGCGCTTGCTCTGCTCTTCATTGGAAACAGCGCCAATGGCGGCATTGCCCAGGCCCTGGCGCGGCAGGGTGAGCAACAACCCCACGTCGCCCCAGCAGAATTCCTGAATGCCCACTACCGCCGCCATGTTGGCGCCATTGCGGATGCCTGCATCCTTGTCTTTTGCCAGCGACGACTGGCTGGCGCCCACACCGCCATCCTTTTCGCCGGCATTCATGCCATCCAGCATGGCAGCTACCAGATCCAGTTCTTTCGGATACTCATGTTCCGCCAGATCGTATTTGCGCGATACCGGCCGCAGCATTTCAGTGGCCATCTGGTGCGCCATGCCTTGCAGGCCTTTCAGTTTTTTCGGTAATTCAAGGTACATAGTGTTGTCTCCCGATTAGAGGTGCAGGCCGCCTTCCATGATTGCTACAGCGCGCAGGTCGCGATACCAGCGCTCCACCGGATGTTCTTTCGTGAAACCGTGGCCACCCAGCAGCTGCACGCCGTTGGTGCCGATTTCCATGGCCTTGTCGCCGCACAGTACCCGGGCCAGATAGGCTTCCCGTGCGAACGGTTTGCCCTGTTCCGCCAGCGCCACGGCGCGTTGTGTCATGACTTGCATGGCATCCAGTTCAATGCCGATGTTGGCGATCATGAAGGCCACCGCCTGACGATGGCTGATGGGCTCACCAAAGGCGATGCGTTCGTTGGCATAATTGATGGTGTATTCCAGCACCGCCTTGGCGGTACCCACGGCCAGCGCACACCAGCCCAGCCGGGCATAATTGATAAAGGCGGTGTAATCGAATTCGTCATCGCCCAGCAGTGCATCCCTGTCGACTTTCACCTGGTGCAGATGAACGCTGCCCAGCGCAGCAGCGCGCACGCCCATGGCGTTTTCTTTTTTCACCGTCACACCTTCGCTGCCACTTTCCACGATGAAAATGCGCGGCTTGCCGTTCAGGTTGGCTGCCACCAGGAACAGCTCGGCGTTTTCCACCAGCGGTACCGACGTTTTTTCTCCCTGCAGAATGTAGCCGTCGCCCTGCTGCAGTGCGGTGGTTTGCAGATTCAGCGGATCGAACAGCGGGCGTTTTTCATTGACAGCAATGGTGGCCTGCAGGGTGTTGGCATCCAGAAACGCGGGCAGGTATTTTGACTGCTGTGCGGCGGTGCCCCATTGGGTCAGCGCATTGGCCACGCCCATGGTGGACAGGATCGCTACCGCCAGCCCCATGTCACCCCACGCCAGATCTTCTGCAATCAGCATGCTGGTGACAGGCGAGCGCTCGGTACCGGCGCCGCCCAGATTTTCCGGAACGGCGTAATAGGCCAGGCCCAGTTCCGCCACCTGGCTCAGAATGTCGTGGCTCATGGCGCAGTCGTCATTGGATTTGGCGGCGGCGGGACGCAGCACATCCTCGGCAAAGCGGCGCACGCTGTCGCGCATCATCTGCTGTTCGTCGCTCAGCGACAGATCGAACTGCAGTTTGGGGTGCGCCGGTGCTTCCAGGCGGGCGGGCTTGAGCAATTGGGTCACGCTCTTGAACTGGCGCGACGCGGCACCCAGCGCCTGAAAGCCGGTCTTGGTGCTCTGGTAGGTGATTTTCTCGATGGTTTCCCGCAAGCCCATGCGTTCGACCAGGGTCGAACCCGCGATGCGGCTCATGGTGGCCATGGCGAACCCGATGGGATCTCGGCTCATCTGATGCTCCTCTGTAACACTGTTGATGCTTTCTTATAATCGTAGTCTGACTGTGGCCGATCATGTGCGCTCGCTGCTGGCAAAACATTGGCAGCGCCGGGCAGGGCGGATGGCGATTCAGCCAATCCGGCAGGCCTGGTTACAGTCACGAAAAGAAAGGAGTTTGTGATGGGGGATGGCGCGCGGGTTCACGCCTTTTTCATGTTGAGCACGCCGGACGCCACAATCAGCACGCTGCCGATCAGCGTCGTGATGAGCAAGGCTTCATCCCAGAACAGCCAGCCCAGAATCGCAGCGTAAATCACCGAAGCATAGGTGTACGGGCCCACCTGGCCGGGGTTTGCGATCTGGTAGGCCTTGGTCATCAGCATCTGCCCGCCGGTGCCGGCCACACCGATCACGAACAGCCAGATCCAGGTGTGGGCTGGTGGCATCTGCCAACCCCATAGCAGCGGCACTGCCGACACCAGCGTTGCCAGCAGGCCGAAATAGAACACTACGCGATAGGTGGGCTCGGTATCGGCCATGTCGCGGATCGTCACCTTGGCCAGGCTGGCCAGCACCGCCGCGCCGATGCCCACCAGTGCCACTGGCTGAAACGTGTCTGACCCGGGCCGCAACACCAATACCACGCCGAAGAATCCCAGCAGGATCGCCAGCGCCGTGCGCAGACGGATTTTTTCTTTCAGCCAGAAGAACGCAATGATGGGCAGGAAAAACGGCGCTGACAGTTTGACGAGCACCGCCTCTGCCAGCGGCAGGTGGGCGATCACATAGAAATAGCCGTACATGGCGATCAGCCCGACGATGGAGCGTTGCAGATGCACACCCAGCCGCCGGGTTTTCAGATTGCGCACGCCCTGGTGCAGCACGATCGGCAACAGCGCCACCAGACCGAACAGGTTGCGGCTGAATACCAGCACCTCCTGCGGCACATCGCCGGACAGGTGCTTGATCAGCGCCGCCATCATGGCCAGCAGGAATTCCCCCAGCAGCAAATAGAATGCGCCCAGTTTCAGGTCGTTGGACATACTGCGTCTCCCAAGCAGCGCGCAGTATAGCAGGCGGCCCCGGGGCCTGGTGCGGTCAGGGAATGCTGTCGACGGTGTAACGTTCCACCTGCAATGTCGGGCTCCAGTAATTTACCGGCAAACCGGCCTTGCGCTTGAGGTGGGCGAGAAATTCCGCCGGTTCCGGCAATTGTTCCCACACTTGCGGCAGGAAGGTGCCGCGATGGTAACCGTCACTCAGCACCAGACCGTCGATGCCCGGGCGCAGCTGTCTTAGCAGATCGCTTTCACTGGAAAAGTGCAGCGGCTCACTGGGGGAAAGGATGGATATATGCAGATCCAGGGCAGCAAATTCGCGGTCGGTCAGGGGTGGAAAGCGGGGATCGCGAAACGCGGCACTGAAGGCATTCTGTGCCACATCCTTCACCAGCGGTTGATGGGCCTCCAGTGAACCGATGCAACCGCGCAACTCGTCGTGCAGATTCAGCGTGACGAAACTGGCACCGGGCTGCAGCAGTGCAGCATCCTCATCCCGCACGGATAACGGTTTACCATGTGCAAGGCCATGACGGATGGATTCCCGCGCAATTTCCAGCAGGCGCTGGCGCTGTGTGTCCGAGAGCGCGGTCATTCGGAAAATGCCCAGGCGCCATAACCCACCACGCGCTGACGGTCACCGGCCGTGTCGCCAGAGTTGCACAGGCCCAGTGTGGTGACTTTCAGATGTTTGCGTTGTGCCAGTTGCAGCAGTCCGTTCAGCGGAATGCGACCGCAGGCCTGCTCGTATCCGATCTGGTCGGGGCGGCAGCTTTCCACCGCGTGGCAGGTTTCCGCGTCGAGTTCGCGAGCGGTTGCGTAGTCATGATAGTGGCTCAGATCGGAACTGATCACGATCAGCGTCTCGGGGCCGCCCCAGAGCTTTTCCAGCACCCTGGTGACATCTTCCGGCTCCACATCGCCCACTACCAGTGGTACCAGGGTGAAATCCCGCAGCACGGATTGCAGAAAGGGCAGCTGCACTTCCAGGCTGTGTTCCTGGGCGTGGGCGCGGTCGAGCATGCCGACATTGGGCAGGTTGGAAATGGCGACGAAGGCGGACTGTTCCACCGGGATCAGGCCCAGCGGTGTCTTGTAGGAATCGGCGCTGCAAAATGCGATGCCGCGAAAGCCGACCCGGTGCGAAGGCCCCAGCAACACCACCCGCCGGATTTCACGGGCATGATGTTCCAGCGTCACATAAGCGCGCGCTGCCATGCTGCCGGAATACACATAGCCGGCATGGGGCACCACGATCGCTT
>JBMOPR010000602.1:0-10721 GCA_049323075.1 Pseudomonadota bacterium | reverse complement strand
AAAGACCGATGGCAACGCAATCGAACGCATCAACAAGACATGCCGAATGCACATGCGATCGCACCGCGAACGGGCACAACGCGCGGACATAAAATGTCAGCGAGACGGCAAAATCCGCGTTTCCCGCATTTTTGGATACCGCAGAACAGGATTACGGGCGAGCGCCCGGGCGCGTAAGCTGATACTATTGTGCGCTCCAAATGGGGTGGTCACATTCCCGTCGGCCAGTCATCTGCCTGTCACACTCGTGCACGCACATTTCTGGCATCTATAGTTGATAACACAGCTCAACTTTATCGTGCTCCAGGATGGGATTTCCCGCCTGCCGGAAAGCACAGTTGGGAAGCAGCCATGCTGCTGGAAATGACACAGCCACCCGGTTCATTTGGAAAACATTCTCAATGACGGCCACCAACGTAAAAAGCGGCACACCCGTGCATGCTTCAAAGATGTAGCAACACAGGAACTGAATATGATTGCGGAAAAAATCAGGGCCATCCTTGCCCAGCATGCCCGTCTCACGACTGACATCAACACCCTGAGCGATGCAAGCGACTTGTATGACGCCGGCCTGACCTCCCTGACCACCGTCAACCTGATGCTGGCGATCGAAGATCAATTCGATATCGAATTTCCCGATCACATGCTCGGCCGGAAAACCTTTGGCAGCATTCAGGCTCTGTGCGAGGCCGTGGAAGAATTGGTGGGCTAATCACCACCCAACGTTAGGCCCTTGGAGATAAAGGCATGCACACCGCGTCAACCCCCCAGCTCCACCCTGATCTCGACAAATTACTGGAACGGATTCATACCATCGGCCGCGAAATCATCGCCCCCAATGCCGATGACGTCGATCACGACGCACGCTTTCCGCACGAGGCCTTCGCTGCGCTGAAAGCCGAGAAGCTGCTGAGCTCCTACATACCCGTCGAACTCGGCGGCATGGGGCTGTCCATTTCCGACCAGTCCAAGATCTGCGAAGCACTGGCCCATTACTGCGCCTCCAGTGCCATGATCTACGCCATGCACCAGATCCAGGTCGCCTGCATCGTGCACCACACCCTGCAGGACGATTCGTTCCGCGCCTACGCCCGCGAAATCGTCGAGCACCAGTTGCTGATTGCATCCGCCACCACCGAAATGGGCATAGGCGGCGATGTGCGTTCGAGCATCTGCGCCGTCAGCATCGAAGGCGACACTTTCACGCTGGACAAACAGGCACCGGTGATTTCCTACGGCGCCACTGCCGACGCCATCCTGGTCACCTGCCGCCGCTCGCCGGACGCAGGCCGCAACGACCAGTCCGTGGTACTGGTGCGGAAACAGGATTGCACACTGGAAGAAATCTCCGGCTGGGACACCATGGGTTTCCGTGGCACCTGCAGCAATGGCTACCACCTGCGCTCGCGCGGCGCGGCCAGGCAGGTCTTTCCCGGCCCCTATGCCGACATCCACCGCAAGACGCAGCAACCCTTTTCGCACATCGTGTGGAGTTCGCTGTGGCTGGGCCTGGCACAAAGCGCGATGAACAAGGCCCGCGCATCAGTGCGTGCCGAAGCGCGCAAGAATCCCGGCACACTGCCGCCGACGGCGCTGCGCCTGGCGGAACTGGACGCCGTACTGTTTTCCATGCGCGCCGGCGTGCAGCAATGCGTTGCCGATTATCACCAGCGGCTGCTGGATACCGATGACGCCGCGTTTTCCGATTACGGCTTCAACCTGCGCGTGAGCAACCTCAAGATCCGCACCTCCGAACTGGTGATCGAAGTCCTCACCAAGGCGATGATGATTTGCGGCATCGCCAGTTACCGCAACGATTCCAAACTGAGCCTGAACCGCCAGCTTCGCGATGCTTACGGCGCAGCACTCATGGTAAACAACGATCGCATCCTCGGTCAGAGTTCCGCCATCCAGATCATGCAAAAGGGAGATTGATTTGCCATGTCCACCACTGACGCGCTGCAAGAATCCTATCAACGCTATCTGAACCAGCTGTTCGATGCGAAGCTGCTCATCCCGTCCGGCGTCAAGGGCGTGTACGGGCGCTCGGGTACCTTCGAGAACGTCATCGACCAGTTCGAACAGTATGTGACACGGCAGACCCGCGACATGAAACCGGAAGTCGTGCGCTTCCCGCCGGTGTTCAACCGCCAGCACTACGCCCAAACCGACCACATCTACAATTTTCCCGATCTGATGGGCTCCGTGCACAGCTTCATGGGCCGCGAGCCGGAACATGCCGAGCTGCTGCACAAATTCCAGTGCTGCGGTGACTGGGCCCACGATCTGGATGCCACCGAAGTCATGCTGGCACCGGCGGCCTGCTATCCGCTGTATCCGTCGGCTACTGGCACCCTGCCGGAAGGCGGCCGTCTGGTGGATCTGAAATCCTTTGTGTTCCGCCACGAACCGTCGGACGATCCGGCGCGCATGCAATCGTTCCGCATGCGGGAGTTCGTGCGCCTCGGCACACCGGAGCAGGCACTGGCACACCGCGATTTCTGGCTCGAGAATGCGCAGCGCATCCTGAAATCCATCGGCCTGGATGTGCAGCCTGTCGTCGCCAACGATCCGTTCTTCGGTCGCGGTGGCCGCCAGATGAAAGCCGCCCAGCGCGACCAGCACCTGAAATTCGAGCTGGTGATTCCGATCTGCTCGGAAGAAAAGCCGACCGCGATCACCTCCTGCAACTATCACCTGGATCACTTCGGCAGCGTGTTCAAGATCAACAGCGCCGATGGTGCCGTCGCGCACACCGCCTGCATGGGCTTTGGCCTGGAGCGGATCTGTCTGGCGCTGTTCAAGCATCATGGTCTGAACATCAGCCAGTGGCCGGAATCGGTACGCAAACTGCTGGACCTGTCATGAAACAGATACTGACACTGGACCCGGCGACCTATCGACGCCATGCCATTCATGGTCCGGACCGGGTGTGGGCGGAAACCAATTGCTACGTGGATCTGCTGATCGAGCTGATCCACGCCAATGGTTTCGAGCCCATTGCCGCACTGCCGTTCACCCTGGGCATCGGTTTCGAAGGCGATCAGTGGACCTTCTTCAAGTTTTCGCACCATGACCTGCAGACACTGTTCGGCATCGAGATCCAGGAGCTCGCCATCTGGCGCCCGGTCATCGACCATATCGAGGAACAGGTCGGCGCGGGCAAACCGGTGCTGGTGGAACTGGATTCCTGGTACCTGCCGGATACCGCCGGCACCGCGTACCAGCTCGATCATGTGAAAACCACGGTCGCCGTGAACCTGATCGACCGCGCCAACCGGCGCCTGGGTTATTTCCACAACCAGGGCTATTTCGAACTGCAGGGCGATGACTTCACCCAGATTTTCCAGCTGGACGGCCTGGTGCATCCGCGCATGCTGCCGCCCTACGTGGAATTTGCGCGTTTCCACGACGGTGGCCTGCACGGCCAGGCGCTGCTGGAGGCGTCGCTGGCGGTGCTGAAGCATCAGCTGCCGCTGATTCCGCGCAGCAATCCGTTCACCGCCTTCAAGGCGCGCTTTGCCCAGGACATCGACTGGCTGATGCAGTCGGACATCAGCCTGTTCCACAAATATTCGTTCGCCACGCTGCGCCAGTATGGCGCCTGCTTCGAACTGGCCCAGACCTACACCCAGTGGCTGCAGGATCAGGGCGTCGATGGCGTTGCGCCGGCCACAGCGGCCTTTGCCGAGATCTCGCAGGGCGCCAAGGCGTTCCAGTTCCAGCTGGCGCGCGCGATGGCCCGCAAAAAACCGCTGGACCTGACCCCCATCGACAACATGGGCGCCGCCTGGGAAAAAGGAATGGCAGCGCTGAACCTGCGCTTCAACCGCTGACGATGACGAACCCGATCTGCAGCCGAGCCATCAGCTCACACCATGTGGACGACGTGCGGACCGGCTGGCAACTCGCCGATTCCACTGCGGACAGCATCAGCTTCGAGCAACTCAATGCAGCCGGACTGCAGTGGCGGGATGCCGTCGTGCCCGGCACCGTGGCGAGCAGCCTGCAGCAGGACCTGAACGAACCCGGCAACCATGATCGCCGCGACTGGTGGTACCGCGTGACCTTCGCAGCACCCGCAAACCGCGACAACCAGGGCGTGTGTCACCGCCTGCGCTTCGCAGGCCTGGCCACCCTGGCCGATGTCTGGCTCAACGGCACGCCGCTGATTTCAACCAGCAACATGTTCTGCAGCGACGTGGTGGATGTCAGCGGGCAGTTGCGGGAATCCAATACGCTGGTCATCCGCTTCCGCGCGCTGGAAACGGCACTTGAACACAAGCGGCCACGGCCGCGCTGGAAAACCGCGCTGGTGCAGCAGCAGAACCTGCGCTGGTTCCGCACCACGCTGCTGGGCCGCATTCCCGCCTGGACACCCGCCATCGAGCCCGTCGGTCCCTGGCGCCCGGTGCAACTGGAAACCGTGGCCACAGTCGACGTGACTGCGCTGGACCTGCAGACACGGCTGGACGGAACCACCGGTGTTGTCAGCGTGCAGGCACACATCCAGTCACTGCAGGAAACACCCACCACCGCCACGCTGGTGGTGGGTGAGCACCGTCATGCACTGGGTATGACCCGCAACGGACAGGCGCACGACATCAGCGGCAGCTGCGAAATTCCGCACGCGCCACTCTGGTGGCCCAACACCCATGGTGGGCAACCCTTGCTGCCGTGCCGGCTTGAACTCAGTATTGGCACCCGCATCATCACCATCGATTGCGGCCGCATCGGATTCAAAAGCGTGCAGCTCAACCGCAGCGGCGGCGCCGTGGAATTCATCATCAATGGCGTGCCCGTGTTCTGCCGTGGCGCCTGCTGGACCGTCAACGACATCCTGTCGCTGGCCGGCAGCCATGAATCCCTGCGCCAGAAATTACAACTGGCCCGCGTTGCGAACATCAACATGCTGCGCATCGGCGGCACCATGATCTATGAGCAGGATGCGTTTTTCCGGCTCTGCGACGAACTCGGCATTCTGGTGTGGCAGGATTTCATGTTCGCCAACATGGACTACCCGGTGGCCGATCCGGATTTTCACGCCAGCATTGTGCGCGAAACCCGCCAGCAACTTGACCTGCTGCAGAAGCATGTCTGCGTCGCCGCCTATTGTGCCGGTAGCGAAATCGAACAGCAGGCGGCCATGATGGGACTGCCGGCCTCGGAATGGACCAACCCGTTTTTTGCCGAAGAACTGCCACAACTGTGTGCGCAACGGCACGCCGGCATTCCCTGGTTCCGCAATTCACCGTCCGAAGGTGCGTTGCCGTTCCACGTCGGCACCGGCATTTCCCATTATTACGGCGTCGGCGCCTATCGTCGCCCGCTCAGCGATGCCAAACATGCCGGCGTCAAATTTGCCTCCGAATGCCTGGGCATTTCCAACGTGCCCGAACCGGACACCATGGCCCTGCTGCTGGAGGGCAAACTGCTGGCACCGCACCATCCGCGCTGGAAGGCACGGGTGGCCCGCGACGCCGGTTCCGGCTACGACTTCGAAGACATCCGCGATTTCTACCTGCGCGAAATCTTTCAGCTCGATCCGATCCAGTTGCGCAGTGAAAATCCCGAGCGCTACTACGCCGTGTCGCGCGCGGTTTCCGGCGAAGTCATGCTGCGCACCTTTGCGGAATGGCGGCGTGCGAGCAACCCCTGCGCCGGCGGTCTGATCTGGTTCTACCAGGATCTGTGGCCAGGTGCGGGCTGGGGCATCGTCGACAGCGAAAACCGCCCGAAGGCCGCGTGGCATTATGTGCGCCGGGCCTGGGCACCGCGTGCCATCCTGATCACCGATGATGGTCTGGACGGCATCAAACTGCAGCTGTGCAACGATTCCGCCGACGCGCTTGATGCGGAAATCGAGCTGGGCCTGCTGCAGCACGGCAAGGTGAAAACCCTGGAGCGACGGCTGACCCGCACCCTCGCACCGCGGTCAGTGGCAGAAGTATCGGTGGATGAAACCGTCGGCCACTTCACCGATTGCAACTACGCCTATCGCTTCGGCCCGGCCGGACACGACACGATTTACTGCCGGTTGATCGCATCCGGTTCAGGTCAGGTTGTTGCCGAGGATGTCTATATGCCATTGCGGAAAATTGCGGCAATGGTGGAACCGCACCAGATTCACACAACGGTCACTGCACTGGCGGAGGGTGGCGTGGAACTGACCCTGTCCGCCGACGCACTGCTGCAGGACGTGACCTTCACCGGCACCGATTACATGCCCGACGTCGACCACTTTCACGTGGTGCCCGGCCGGCACTACCGGATCCGGTTCCGGCCCGCCCACGCCGCCGCCAAAAAATTCAAGGCTTACCTGGGCGCACTGAATCTGTGGGAAGCCGTCACACTGCGGGATCGCTGATGGCATGCCCCGCTTCAACTCATTTCATTGCAACGGACAGGTAATATGACAATCAAGCGTCAACCGCTGTATTTCCCTGCGGGTGATCCCACGCTGTTTGGCTGGTACCACACCTGTGACACAGCACAGCCACGCGATCTGGTGGCGGTGGTGTGTGCGCCCATGGGTTTTGAATACACCCACAGCCATCGCTCCCTGCGCCATCTGTGCGATCAGCTGGCGCGGGCCGGCATCAGCGCGTTGCGGTTTGATTATCATGGCACCGGCGATTCGGCCGGCGGTGAAATTGAAGCGGATCGTCTGACCCGCTGGCAACAGGATGTGGCAAGCGCCGCCGCCTGCGCGCAAGCCCTGAGCGGCCGCCAGCGCTGCTGCCTGATCGGCGTGCGGATCGGCGCCACCCTCGCCGCCATGACATCACCGTTACTGGAACCGGAACTGCTGGTGCTGTGGAATCCGGTGATCAGCGGCCGCCAGTACATTCGTGAACTGAAAGCCGCCGCCACCGCCACCAACGACAATGCGGACACGGACGATAACAGCATTCTGGAAAGCGGCGGTTTCCTGATTACCGCCGACACGGAAGCGGAGGTACGTGCGCTCAACCTGCTCGACAAACCCGTGGCAGTCAAACGCGGCGCGCTGGTGGTGGCACGGGACGACCTGTCACCGAACACCGACATGCAGACTGCGCTGGGGGCGCGCGGCATTGCCACGGATCAGCTGGCGTTGCCCGGTTACGCCGACATGATGGCGCGGCTGGAACTGAATGTGGTGCCGCATCAGGCCATCGCCGGCATCGTCCGCTGGGTGAAGGATCACAGCGACCTCAGCAGGCCCGCTGCCAACATCGAACCGGCTGCAGAGCCCGCTTCCCGCATGCACATTCCGTCAGCGGACAGTGCGACCACACTCACCGAAACCGTCTGCCATTTCGGCGCCGACCAGCACCTGTTCGGCATTCTGACCCACGCCGGCGCGCAGCCCCAGGGCAAACCGACGGTGCTGCTGCTGAACTCCGGTTCAGTGCATCACGTGGGGCCGGGGCGGCTGTATGTCACACTGGCACGGCATCTGGCGCAGCACGGATTCAACTGTTTCCGCATCGACATTGAAAATATCGGCGACAGCGTGGTGCGGCAGGGTGAAAAGGAAAATCATCCCTACCCGGACAATGCCGTTGAGGATACCGCGGCCGCACTGCAATACCTGAAAACCACCTGGAATCTGTCGAGCTTTGCCCTGACCGGCCTGTGTTCCGGCGCCTATACCGCCTTCCAGGCCGGCTTCAAGCTGCACGACGACAGCTCGATCCGGCATGTCATTTCCATCAATCCGCTGACGTTCAAATGGGTGGAAGGGGAGACGCTGCTGATGGCACAGAGTTTCAAGGAGGAACTCTGGATGGTTAATCACTACAAGACATCGGCGCGGGACTGGCGGCGCTGGCTGAAACTGCTGAGCGGCAAGGTCGATTACGCCTTCATCTTCAAGATGGTGATGGAGCAAACCGTCAAGAAAATGCGCACGGCCCTGAAGTTACTGGGTGAAATCCTGAACCGGAAACCGGCGACACCGCTCGGCCAGCAACTGGCCGCATTGCTCGGTGCAAACCGCTCTCTGAGCTTTTTCATTTCCTCCAGCGACCCCGGCTACCATCTGCTGACACAGGAAGGCGGCCATTACGCCCGCAAGCTCATCCGCACCCGCAAGATTGCAGTCACCCATATCGACAAGACTGATCACACGTTCTCGCGCAGAAAACCACGCAACCAGTTGATCGAGGGCGTGCGGCAGGATCTGTCCAGGGTGTTTGAGCAGCCCTGAACGCAGCGGCGGATTTCAGGCCGGCACGCCCGCCGGCACTGCCGGCCGCTCCGTCATGGGCCAGCGGTGCTTCAGTTCCAGGAACGGCTTTTCCACCAGCAACCAGCTGATCCGCGCCAGCAGATAGGTCACCGCCAGCAGCAGGCCGGCTTCCACCGCGAACAGCAGGCTGATGCCGGAAATACTGTAGTTCCCGACATGGGCCTCAATATGAGGATGCACATGCGCCCGCAACAGCAGCGACACCGGCATATGAAAAACGTACATCGCATAACTGTATTTGCCGATGGAGCGGATCACCTGGCCTGACAGCGCGGATTTCAGTATCGCCGTCAGCGGATTCCGGTTGCCCTTCAGGTCCAGACAGAAATAGATCAGCACGACAAACAGCAAGGCGCAGAACGTCTGGTTCAGAATGGGCCAGCCCGTTGATACAGAGAGGAACCAATATTGCGTGACAATGGTGATCGCAATATACATGGCTGCAACCAGCCCAAGCGCCAGCATCAGTTTGCCCGATTTGAATAGCGTGGTACCGGACCTGACGGCCAGCGCCAGCAGTGCGCCCATTGCCAATGCATCCAGCCGCGCCGGCGTCCAGACATAGGCGGTCAGCTTGTAATGCTCCACATCCACCAGGGTGAGATAAAAGCGGAACGCTGGCGACAGCACGACAAGCCCCAGACAAATCCACACCAGCGATTTGCGGTTGACGGTAAACACCACCAGCGGCCACAGCATATAGAACTGTTCTTCCACCGCCAGCGACCAGAAATGGCCCAGCAGCTCATCGACAAACGGCGTTATCCAGTTGTTCAGATACAGCAGGTACCAGATTTTGTGGTCGTAGGTGTTTTCCAGCCAGTCCGGTCCGTCCGTCATCAAAGCGGCGGCAATAAAAAGCACCACCAGTGTCACGTAGTAAACCGGAAAAATGCGCACGGCACGGCGCAGGTAGAAATGCTTGAAGGAGCGGCCGATATCGGCGCCTTTGGCATCCGCCAGAATACCGGTGATCAGAAAGCCGGACAGCACAAAGAACAGCTGCACCCCCACCCAGCCCGCATCCAGCACACGCATCAGGAGTCCGCCCAGCACCTGGTTTCCATCGATAGCGCTGGCAAATGCCCCCTGGTGACCCAGCACCAGCAGGATCGCCAGCCCCCGGATGCCATCCAGCGGCGCTATATAGGATCGGTCTGTCACGTTAACCACCTCTTGGTCAGCTACTGCGGGCGCCACGATACCAGACTGCAAGCCCCGGTCAATCCGCCGGCCGGAACAGATCCTCTGCCAATGCGGCAAAAGCCGCCTCAGACATCCGCAGGCGGCGGTGCGGCGTCGGCACCAGCCTCAGTGGCTGGCTGATCGGGTTCCGCATCCGCCTTGCGCTGGCGTTTCTCGGCCAGCTTCTGTTCCTGCTTCTTTTTCCGGGCGATTTCTTTCTGCCGTTTTTCGAAGTTGTAATTGACCTTGGCCAAGCGCAAACCTTTTGGGTGAAGTGTGGGAAACAAGCGCAGGGCCTGACAGGATCAGGCGAAGGCCAAGTCTGGTGCGGGTGCCCGCTGCTGCCGGGCGTTCAAAAGCGTTCGTGGGCAGGCAGGTAGCGCCACTGCCCCGGTTGCAGGGCGGCCATGGGAATACGGCCGATCCGGATGCGTTTCTGCGCTAGCACGGTCAGGCCAGCGCTGGCGCACAAATGGCTGATCTGTCCCGGCTGCAGGTTCTTCAGTGCGAACCGCAGGCGGGTTTCATTCTGCCAGCTGACCTTGACCCCCGACTGGTTGAGCAGGGCAAGGCCGTCCGTCACGATACAGCCTGCCACCTCAACAATCCATTCCTGTTCGAAGCGATGGCCCTCTTCCCCCAGCTTGCGCTCCACCCGGTAATCCTGGGTCAGCACCTGCAGGCCACCGGCAGCGGCTTCCAGCGGCAGCAGCGGTTGCAGGTGTGAAAAATGCTTTTTCAGCGGGCGGATGCGGGATGCATCGTCTGGCGCGCGGGAACCCGGATGGATCAGCTGCAACAGCTCGCGGCTGCCGGTTTCAATGCCGGCGGGCTTGTGCAGCAGAATCGTCGCAGGCTCCACCGGTTCGGCTACCGCGTCCGGATGCAGGCTGATGGTCTGCTCCAGCACCTTGAACTGGGGTTCTTCCACCGGTTCGCCGTCCACCAGCACCCAGCCGCCCTCGATCAGCAGCTCGGCCTCGCGGCGGGAGCAGCTGAACTGGCGGGTGACACACTTGGACAGGCGCAGGGGTTCGGTCATGGGGCATTGTAACCGCTCAGGCACCCGCTGTGCATGCCCGGGCCGGAATCGACACAATTGCAGGTTGGGATACGCCTTCTACACTGAAATAACAGTTCAAGATCCGCCCAAAACAAAAACCTTCCGGAGCTCAGCATGCTGTCAGGCCTGGTTTCGCACGTCAGTAACTGGTCACTGGCCAAGGCCGGCCGCTTTCTCGTCATCTGCTTCATCGTTGGCATGGCCGGCTTCGCCCTGTTGTCCCAGCGCCTGCTGGAC
>JBMOPR010000601.1:0-10755 GCA_049323075.1 Pseudomonadota bacterium | reverse complement strand
AGGTGTCCAGTTCGAATGACAGGCGCGGATGGCCGGCACCCATGATGTCGTGGCTGGCCAGTTTTTGCTGCGTACCCAGATGGCAGGACAGGCAAAGTTGCGCGCGGGCGTGGGGATCTTCGGTGGGATACATGCCCATCTTCAGATTGTCGCCGTGCGTGACGCCGGGTTCCGTGTGGGACTTGATCCATTTTTCCGCGCCGCCGTGGCAGGCTTCGCAGCCGACGCCATCGCTGAGCTGGAAGCGGCGGCCGCGTTTGCCATCCGCCACGTTGTCGGTGTGGCAGTCGAGGCAGATTTTCGCTTCGTGCGCGTTGGGCAGCCCCAGTTTCTGCGCGATTTTTTTGGATTCCTCATTCAGCAGGATTTTGTAGGCGCGGGCGTGCATGTCGTGCTGGGTCCAGGTGCGGTATTCGGTTTGCAGCACATTGCTGTCGGGTTTGGGCGCGATGGCGCCGTGACACACCGCCGACGCACAACTGGCGACGCCGAGATGCGTGTCGGTGGAATCCTGCGGCAGAGGCGCGGCCATTGCGCTGCTACAAACCAGCAGCAACGCCAGCAGCGCGCGCAGGCTCGACATCGGGTTTAATCCTTCACGGTCCAAATTTTACCCTCCCGATTCAGATACAGTTTTTTCTGCTCCTGCTCGTTGAACGGACGCGAACCCCGGCGGCCGAACACTGCCACCTGGCCACCGGTTTCGTCCACAGCGCGATCCCGCTCCAGCGGTTGCGACAGGCTCAGCGCCGGCGCGTCGGTCTGGTAGCGCGCAATCAGCTGCGGCTTGGGTTCCGGACTGAAACCGTAGAAATTCGGCTGGGTATCCGGCGCGGTAAGCTGCAGCACTTTCAGCCCGGACTTGCCGTCGGCGACGTAGGCAAACAGGGTGGCATTGGTGGTGGCCACGATCACGTCGCGGGCGTCTTCGATGCCATTGGCTGCGGTCAGCTGCAGATAGGGTTTCATGGCTTCCGGTTTTTCGATATCGACCAGCACCAGACCGTTGTTCGCTGCCGCCACATAAGCGTAGGTCCGTGACACATACACTTTCTGCGCGTTCTGGATATTGATCGGGTTGCCGGTCAGTTTCGCTGCTTCCGGATGGGTCACGTCGATCACCTTCAGGCCATCGGCGTCGGTGACGAACAGGTAGCGGAACTGCAGATCGGCACCGCGCGGATCATTCAGCACCACTGTGCTCACCAGCTGCGGCTTGAGCGGATCGTTCAGGTTCAGCACCACCAGTCCCGCCTCGGTGAGCACGTAGGCGTAATAGCCGCCCAGCACCAGATAGCGCGCACCGTTCAACACGCCGTTTTCATTCCAGGTCAACGCACGCTGCAGGTTGTTGTTGCGCGGTTCGCCATCCATCATCGAGTCGATATTCACCAGGATCAGGCCTTCCCTGCGGTCGGTGATAAAGGCGTATTCGTAGATGCTGTGGAAGGGCTGCTCCAGGTTGTCCTTGCGCATCAGGTCGCCCTGGTTGCGCGACGGTTGCACTGGTTGCGTGGTGGCGAGCACGACGCAGGACGCATCACTGGTTTCAATATGCGCGTCGTGGCCCAGCGCGCTGAACGGCGCGGTGATAATGCGCTGCGACACGCCTTTATTCGCAATGCTGGCCACATCGTAAATACGGAAGCCCTTCTCCCCTTCCGCCGCATACAGGTATTCACCGCGCAGCTGTACGCAATTTGCCGTACCGCTGCTGTGACTGTGTGCTTCCGGCAACACCTTGTTTCTGTCCTGATGCTGCTGGAAGAAATCCGGGTAAGCATAACGGTGCAGATAACTGCCGATCACCGCCTGCGGCTCTTCCCATTCGGTGACCTGCACGGCGGTGACGCTGTTTTCAGTACCCAGCCAGGCGTTGTAACCCACCAGATTGATGAACTGGGTGCCGTGACCCAGGGTCTGCGCCATGATGGCGTTGTTGTCGTTGGCTTCAGCCACATGGCAATCGCTGCAGGTTTTGGTTTCGGTCTTGCGCTCGGTGTGCGGATAGTGAGGGTTCATCGCCTGCGAGCTGTAACCGCTGGCCGCGATGGGCGGTTGCTGGATGTAAATCTTTTCCCGGTTGGAATTGGTCGATGACAAGATCAGCGCGGAGGTGGAACGCACCGGCGCCACCCGGCCACCACTGGAAGGTTCGCGCAAACCGAGAATGAAAATCTCGTCGCGGGCCACCTGCGGATTGTAGGTGGCGTAATTGCGGGTTTCGCCGCCTTCATAATGATGGCGCTGGGTTTTCCAGTTGGCTTCGATCGGCAGGTGACAGCCACCACAGGATGTGGTCCAGGACGTATGGCAGGCATAGCATTCCAGCTTGTCGTTACTGTGGGCCAGATCGTTGGGCGCAGTCTTGCCGTTCCAGGTCTGTTGCGCGGCGTCGTTGCTCACCAGTTTCGCGCGCGCCGCTTTTGCGTTGTAGTGCGCGTTGCCAGGCGTGACACTGTCCTTCACCAGCGACATTTCCCATTCCAGTCCCGGCGTCACCACCGAACGCTGGATCAGCTTGCCGTTCACCCATTCAAACCGTTTCTGGCCATCGGGATTGCGGATCAGCGACAGATCCTGGCCGCCGTCCAGCGCCGCCGGGCCAGAGGTGATCAGCGATGGATACGCCTGCGCGGTGCCGTGACAATCCACGCAATCCACTTCCACCGCCGCTGCCACTTCGCCATAAATATGGCCGTTGCCGTGAGCATCCTGACCGAAGTGGCAATCGACACAGTGCATGCCCTTGTCTACGTGCACCGACGACATGTGCACTGCCTTCTTGAATTTCTGCGGATCATCGTTATTGACGATATTGCCCTTCTCGTCCAGCAGATGGCCCTTGCGGTCGCGCTTGAATATGGCGCGGAAATTCCAGCCGTGGCCGTGGTAATCGGCAAACTGCGTGTCCTTCAATTGCGGATTCAGACTGGACACATTCTTGAGGAATTCCAGATCGCCCCACTTGCCGCGCACTGCCGCGCCTTCCGGATTGCGGTCGAGAATCTTGCGCTGTTCTTCATCAGTGGGATATTTCTGCTTCTCGGGCCACATGAAGGGCGCATCGGATTCGTAATCCCACATGGTGTAACCGAGGAAGGTATTCATGAACATGTTGGGCTGGTGCATGTGGCAGATCATGCACTGGCTGCTGGGAATGCTGCGGGTGAAACTGTGTTGCAGCGGATGTCCGGTTTCGTCTTTCGCGATGGTGGGATCGGCAGTTTGCGTCAGGCCGCTGTGGCCGAATTTTGCGTACGGTCCGGAATGGCGCGGATCGCGGTCGTTGGCGTACACCACATGGCAGCCGGCGCAACCGGAATGGCGGTAATCACCGGGCTGATCGTTGGTGCCCATGAACCACATGAAGGGATCGTTCAGGCGTGTCTTGTGAATATTGATCAGCGGCACCGAGATGCGCTGGCCGGTGCCGGGGCCACGATTGGATTGCTTGATGTCGGGCCGGCCCGGCTCTTCCAGCCGCTGGATATTGCCGGCGATATTCGGCAGTGCCGTTTCCGGGAACAGCGATTGAATATTGCGGCCGCCCCGTTCGAACACGCGGAAAATATCCCCCGGCTTCACCGTTTCCCAGGCTGGCATGGGTGCCAGCGCCGGCAGCACGCCCATCGCTTTCATTTCCGGCGTCGGCTCCACCGGATTGGTGATGCTCGCCGGTTCGCCGTCACGGGTGTAGGCCTCACCCAGAATATAATTTTTGAATGGCAGAATGCCGTTGTTGTACGCCGCCCCGCCCCACAGCATCGCGCCGGTCGACATCAGGCTGCGCCGGGTCGCTTCAATCACCGGCATGTGGCAGGCACCACAGGCTTCTTCCACCACACGATAATCCGACGGGTTGATGAAACGGATAAATTCGGGGCTTTCCTGATTCAGCAGTGTGTAGGTGCGTTCGGGATTGGCGCTGTTGGGAAAATTCCACGCGTGCGGATACAGCGGCTGCACATGGGCATCATTCAGTGCCTTGTTGTATGCGTCACTGCCGGGCTGATCATTCTGGCTGCGGTTCACCGCCGCGTTGCCGCCGTGACAATCCACGCAGCCCAGTTTCACGCCTTCGCTGGCATGCATGCTGGGTTGATCGGTAGCGGTGTGACAGCTCAGGCAGCCAGCGCTTTTTGCGTCCATTTCCGCGCTGGCCTGCCTGGCCGGTGACGGCGCGTAAACGGGATAATGGACCTCCCGTGGTTTACCCAGGGAGGAACTGGCCTGCACGCTGGCAGCGCACGCCAGCAGCATTGCGCATACCAGAAACAGGCTGGAAAAACTCAGTTTTCCGTCAACAAAAAAGAACACAGCGGCACGTCGGTGTGGCCGCATCCGCACGACCGGAATTTCTGCAGCGACCAGGACTTCCTTGATCAAAGGATTCATTGCAATAGCCTCAGTACGTCAGAATCAGGTTGGCGAGCAGCGAGTAGGGTGATGCATCATCCAGATACAGATCCTGGTAGCCCTCCCCTGGAATCAGTTGCGCGTAGGAAAGACGGCACACCACATTCTGGTGCATCCAGGGCCGCCAGATCGCTGCCACCGACGCATCGACACCAATATCGGTAGCGATGCCGCCCTGGTTGCGCGCCACCTCCAGCACCGCCGTGTCGTCGAACCAGAGCTGGTTCACATTGAACGACAGCCGCAATTGCGGCAGCACATCGAAATCGGCACCGACACCCAGCAGCTGCGTGCCCGGATTGGTGAAATTGGACTGGCCCTGTTCCTTCGAACTGCGCAGGCTGTTCAGCACGCCATTGCGGCCGGACAGCGCAACGCGACCACCGCCCACCAGCGGCACATTCTGGCGAATCCAGTAACTGGTATCGGCGCCGGCGAACAGCGGATTTTCAAAAATCGCATCGAACCCCTGCGACACATCGTCGTAAGGATCTTCATCGCCACTGGCATAGAGTGCCGACACACGCCAGCGCACCCAGTCCTGGTCGATACCAGCTTCCGCCGCAGCGAAAAACGCGCTGATATCGGTTTCGTCACCGTAGAAAGGCGCCGGATCTTCCGTGCCCACCGCGTAATACAGACTGGTGCTCAGGTTCAGCCAGCCGATGTGGCCATCGCCGCTGTAGCCCAAGTAAGTAACGTCGTATTCCTTCGGCCGTTCTTCCCCGAACGACGAAGGCCGCACAATGAAATCGTTGTTGTCGTATTGGATATCGGTTTCGCGGTTGCGGTTGTACAGCACCGTAAATTGCGACGTGAAGCCGAGCACACCCAGATCCTGCCAGTACAGGTTGGCGACATAAATATCGTCGTCACGCAGATCCTCGCTCACATCGTTCAGGCCGCTATTGGTGTCTTTTTCCATGCGGCGAAACCAGGCCAGGTTGTACTGGAACACGTTGTTCTCGCGGTTACCGAACAGGCGCACGCCAAACGGGCTGTCGTTGAACAGGAAGCCGCGAAAATCCGCAGTGAATGGCTGGATGCCCACGCGGATGCTGTCGAAATCATAACGGGTGCCCACGTTGCGCAAATGCACGTCCGCGAACGCCGCCTGAATGCCGACATGATCATCAGTACGGGTGTCACCTTCCGCCGGATCGGCGTTGATGCCCTGGATTTCATCCAGTTCCACCCGGTTGTAATTGATGGCAGGCGTGAAACGGAATTCATAATCCGGTGGCCGGAAGGTGGTGTCACCCTTGTAGTACACCAGTTCCGCCAGGATGGTTTGGGAAAATACCATCTGGTCGCTGGAGCCGAAAATATCGGTGGCGCCCGCGCTGCCGGAGCTGGAAGCACCCACCGGCGTCACCGAGCGGCGTGGTTCCAGTACGGTGTCGGAAATCAGGGTAGCGGCAAAAAACCAGTCGTCGTGCAGCGGTTTGTCGCCCTTGAGAATATTGCGGTTGTACGGGTCCAGCAGATTTTCCTGGTAACCCAGAGAATCGACGATGCGCCAGCGGTCCGGCACCGGAACCGGGTCCTTGAATTGCGACACTTGCGGGCGCGGCACCGGTGAAATCTTGCGTGGCACGGCACGGGCGGCCGCAGCAGCGTTGGGCAGATCCGGTGTGACCAAAGGTGCAATCACGGTGGACGATGTGCCGCCCGGCGCAATGCCATCAACCGCAGCCGGCGTTTGCCGCAACGCAGCACATTCCACATCCGCCAGTCGCTGCTCCACCTGACGGCCCGCGCGCCGGCGCTGCTTGAAACTTTCCACGCGCTTGACGCACTCTTCATAGGTTTCCGCTTTCGCCACCGGCGCGGCGCCCAGCATCGGCAGCGCGAAGCTGGCGGCGAGCAGCAGGGACAGACTGGGTTTGATCCGGTTCATCGTCCGACCCTCATTTGCCCGCGCAGACATTCTGCGCGTTGCTGTTGATAAAAGGCGCCTGCGGACACTGCACATAACGCAGACGTATGCCCTGTGGCGTCAATTGATCGGCACGACGGCCACTCTGCGCATTACCCACACTCAGCCCCGCTTCATGCAGGCCGAGAAACGCGATCATGTCGTCCTGGTCCACGCCATCGCCGGATACGCCGATCGCGCCAACCAATATGTCACCGCGATAAATCGGCACACCACCGGGAAAAATCTGCAAACCATTTGCACCCAGTGCATTGCCCACCGCCACATCCGCACCGCCCAGCGCCGCTTTGCCGGCGCATCCGGACGTCACATCGGTTCCCGTCAATCCACCCGCGAATGCCACATGCTGGATGATCGCGTTGTACACCAGATCCAGTTGCAGACCGGTGGAAAATGCTGAAGCCTGACCAGCCGGCTTGCCGAGCGGACCGGGATCATTGCCGTCGATGCCGTCGGGATAATAGGGGCGCGCCAGGTTGCCGATGGAGCGCGCGGCAAATGCGTAATTGCCATCGGCCAGCAAACCGGGCAGACCGAGAAAAGTGCGGGATGCTGTTACGTAATTATCCAGATCCACGGTAGCGCCTGCCGACAGATCCGGGTTCAGATAAGTTGCGTCCGGCAACGTCGCCACCAGCGCGGCGGCAATCGTGCTGGAAAAAAACGCGGCACTGCGCGCTTTCTGCAGCGACACATCGGTTCCGAATACCGGCGCATCGCGCGTGCGCAGAATGCCGAGGACTTCACCGGCGCTGTCCACCACGGACACTGTGACGCGGGCCTGACTGCCCAGCGGCTGACGAATCTGCGCGCGTGATTGGTTGGCCACCCGGATGGCGCTGCGCAGAATCGCAGACACTTCGTTCGCCGTGAGGGCATCGGCGCCATCGGTGCCGGCAGCCGGTGCGAAACGTTGCGCATCGACGCCGTCCACCAGAATAAACGCATCCAGATCGGCAAAACTGCCGCCATCGGCGCGAATACCGGAAGCCGGCTGGCCAAATGCGGTGCCCGCACTGATCGCACCGGCGTTATATCCACTTACCGCCACCAGCGCGCCGACACCGCCACCGATGCTGCCAAACGCAGGCGCGTTGTCCGGGCGGGTATTCAGATCATCTGAATCGACATCGCTGAAGCGCAGTGTTTTGCCGTCCGCCGTGATGCGATTGGCGCGACGATCCACCGGCGCGGCGTAATTGAAAGCCGCAGCATAGGCGATCAGTTCATCCAAATCCGAATCCCGATCCAGAATATTCAGGTCAACGGAATAGTCGCCGTCGGCAATAACACCAACGCCGCCCACAACGGTGCCATTTTTATATAAAGGAAACCCTCCGGGATCAGCCGCCAGACCCAGCGGCGACTGCTTGGGCCCGAACGAACCGTCGGCCAGCGACGTGGTGAGATCACTGCACGCCAGCTGACTGAACTGCACACCAAACAGCGGACCGGCCGGCTGGAAATTTTCGCCGGGATTGAAATGATCCTGCACGATCTGCCCCGCTGTGCGGGTGCTGAACGCATTGCCTTCACTGGACAGATAAGCCCCCGTCACAGCCTTGGCGATGGCCGCCAGCCCGTCCGCCGCCGACGGCAGCACAACACCTTCCAACCCGCCGCTGGTGCCAGTGCGAGTGGAAATTTCAACGCCAGCGGGATTCGCCCCCGTCATCCGGTACACCGCCAGCACATTGCCGACCCGATCACTCACTGCAAACGTTGCCGCCACGCCGCGCGCCTGCGCTTCAGTAATACCCTGCGCCAGAATGCGTTCCACATCCGCTACCGACAGAAATGTGCTGGCGTTGGCGCAGCTGCCATCGCAACCGGGTGAAGGCGCCGCATCCGGTGCATCCTTGCGGGAACCACCGCCGCAGCCGCTTACATCCAGCAGCAGAAAAGGCAGCATGGCCATTAAAAGCGTTTTGCGTGTGTTCGATTTCATTTTGCCGTTTCCCGATTCGGTCCAGCGCACCTGTGCGCACTCACTGCGACTGCCCTTTTGCGATACCTGTCTGGTGATAACCGTGGCAACCTACACAACCGGTGGACACCATCATGTTGCTGCCTTCGCCACCATGACACTGCTTGCAGCTTTTCAAATCCGGCAGCAGCACATCCGTGGGCTTTTCGGATTTGGCCGCCTGATGGCAATCGCCGCATTCGATCTGCAAATGGGCGCCATGATCGAAGCGGGATTTTGGCATCCAGACTTCCGTCAGCTTCACCGGCAGCACGCTCCAGCGCGACGCATCTTTTTTGTCAGCGTGCACCGTCACCTCGTGGCAACTGTGGCAGGCGCTTTCTTCCATCAGCGTAGTGGCAGCCTCCAGCGCGCATTCGTCGGCCCAGGCTTTCATCGCCGCATAAAAGGATTTCGGTGGCCTGCCCGGGCGTTGCGCAGGACGGCTCAGCTCATGCACCGATTCCACCGGCCCGCCCTGAATCGCATACAGGCGCGCGTAATATTCTTCCAGCGAACGCAACACATCCTGCGGCGAACCGTGGGGCACCTGTCGCTCGGGATCGGTGGCCTCGAACGCCAGCGAATGACAGCCAGCGCAATGCTGTTCCATCTGGATCGGCTGCATCAGCATGCCATTCTGCTGCGGCTGGTGGCAGTCGGCACAGGCCATCACCGCTTTGCCATCCGGCCCGTCGATACCGTCGGCATTCAAGTGCTGGGCGTGGGAAAATTTCAGGTTGGAATGTTCCGCCAGAGTGGGATCATTCTGCGGGATGCGCTGGGTTTTCCACTCCATTTTTTCAACACCGTTTGCCGCATCGCCAGTGCCAACCTGTTGTTGCAACAGGCTCAATTTAAACTCCGGGTGGGAATCAAAATCCGCCACACTCTGCAGTGCAGATTTTTCCGGCCAGTGCTGCGCGATATCGCTGTGACAATCCACGCACAGGGCCTCGTCCATCCGCACCAGGGTTTGCGGCTCATTGTGCTCGCGGTGGCACCCGGCGCAATCCAGACCGGCAAAGGCCGGCGCTTTTTCCGGATGCGCCACGTGATCAGGAACCTCATGGCAATTTTTGCAGGCTGTGTCCTGCACCTGCACGAAGGGCGCTTCATGGCAGGCGCCGCAATCATCGATCAAACCGGGGATGCGATGAGCGGTATGCAGTGGCCCACTGCTCCAGGCGTTGTCAGTTACCGGCCAGTACGCCGGTCGCGCCTCTGGTTCGCCTGGCCACAGGCTCCAGCTCAGCGGCAGTATCAGTCCAACAGAAAGCACCACCAGCATGCCCAGCCAGGCCCAGCGACGCCGGCTCCAGCCCGCTTCGCTCAAACTCATCGGGCCCAGCTCGAATTCCAGCGTGTCTGCTTCCTGCGCCGCGCCTTCGATGGCCAGCGACAGCGCCAGATCAAACCCGAACGGCGCAACAATCACCGTAAACAGGTTCTGGCCGATGCGCACGGTGTCGCCCTTCGCCAGCACCGCACTGCGTTGCGGTTTTTCATTGATCAGAAGCGCGGCACCGCCATCAGCCTTGATCTGCACGCGACCGTCGCGCCGCAGCGTGATCAGCGCGTGGCGCGGCAGCACACCGCGCCCTTCCAGATGCACGGTGCAATCGCTGGCGGCGCCCAGGCTGATCTCGCTGACGACATATTCCGCGTCGCGGTATTCCAGCGTTTCTTGTTGGGCGGCGATGGTTCGGATCAGACAACGCATGGCATCACCAGTAATAGAAAACGCTGAAAATGTGCAATGCCAGCGCCACCAGCAACGCCAGCGACAACGGCACATGCACCAGCAGCCACAATTGCAGCCAGCCCTGCATACGCACATCGGCGCGCACCTGCTGCAACAGCGTTTTGCGCCGCGCGAACAGCCACAGCAATTCCTGCAGCAACACCGCCTCTTTGCCACCCGGGCTGCGCGCCAGCCGCTCCGCCAGCGCGCGAATCACCCGATCCTGATTGCGATTGGGCACAACCCGCTGCGCGGTGGAACTGTCCTTGCCGCCGCGCACTTCCACGCTGGAACGGTCGCGTCCGCTCAGTTGCTGCAACAGGCTGCCACCCAGCACGGTGCGGTCCAGCGCGCTTTGCACAAAGCTGCCCACATCGGGATGAACGTCCTGCGCCAGCCGCAAACATTGACGATCCACCTCGACAATGGCGTGCAGCAGATCGTCACGGCTGCGATTGTCGCGCTTGCGCACCATGCGCGCCGGCACCGCCAGATAGGCCCAGACGCCCAGCAGGCCGCTGCCAATCACCGCCGCCATCAAACCATAAGCCAGCGTGTGCAGGTTCCAGCCGAACTGAAATCCCGTGTGCAGCGTCGCCACCCACAGCAGCGCCGTGCCCAGGTACACGTGGGCCGACACCCAGCCCTGCAAAGTACCAGACCCATTCGCATAGCGGCGTTTGCGCA
>JBMOPR010000600.1:0-10841 GCA_049323075.1 Pseudomonadota bacterium | reverse complement strand
GCACCGCATCTTCAAAAATACTTTGCAGCAGACGCACGACGGGTGCTTCGGCGGTGTCGGTGGTGGTAGCCAGATTATCGAGGTCGA
Organism: Pseudomonadota bacterium; assembly: GCA_049323075.1. Classification (GTDB taxonomy): domain Bacteria; phylum Pseudomonadota; class Gammaproteobacteria; order Pseudomonadales; family Ketobacteraceae; genus Ch67. The sequence goes on along the minus strand of JBMOPR010000600.1, from coordinate 10,754 downwards.
AATCCGTGGTGCCCAGTTCGGAATCCAGTTCCACCGCAATCGAAGCGATCTGCTCGGACCGGCGGTAGGCGCGATCCATCGCATCCAGCAGTTCCTGCTCCTTGACGAACGCCGGGTGCACGGGCCGCCGCAGAATCCGCTGCAGTTCATCCATTGCCAGCAGATCCAGCGGGTCGCCCATGCCCACCAGCAGGCCGTCGGGCTGCTCACTCAGCACGATAGCGCGGAAACGGCGCGCATAGGTTTCCGGCAGCGTTTTGATCAATTCATTGTTGAGGCGGAACCGCGCCATATCCACGAATGGATAGCTGAAATGGGCAGCCAGGGCCTGCAGCAGCTGGCTCTCGCTGACAAAACCCAGATCCACCACCACCTTGCCGATTTTCTTGCCGGTGCGTTTCTGTTCGTCCAGCGCGCGTTTGAGCTGATCATCGATGATCAGCCCTTTCGATACCAGCAGGTCTCCAATGCGGACTTTAGGGGCTCGTGCCGGTTCCATCTTGCGCGGCCTCGCTACTGGCAGGGGTGACGGTGACGGACGCATCCGGGTCAGCATCCGGCGCCGGCTCTGCTTCCTTCTGGATCGGCGACACATTCAGGCCCGGAATATAGGGTTTGAAGCGTTCCTCGATGGCGGCGTTCTGCTGGGTGTAGAATTCACTCTGCACCACATGCGGCTTCAGCAGAATCACCAGTTCACTTTTCACCTTGCGGCGCAGATGCTGGCTGAACAGGAAATCCCCGATTACGGGAATGTCACCCAGCCAGGGAATTTTCGACACCTCCTCGCGAAAGCTGTCCTGCATCAACCCACCGATCACCACCACCTGGCCGTTGCTGGCACGTACGATGCTGTCGGTTTCGCGAATGGAACTGAACGCCAGGGGCAACGACAGGGTTTCTTCTCCCAGGCCGATATCCTTGGTCTTTTCCACCACCTCGGTAATTGAGGGATGCACATGCAGGATTACGTCACCCGTTTCGGAAATCTGTGGCGTCACATCCAGGGCAATGCCGGAGAAAAAAGGCGTCAGGGTGATGTCCGGCGTGTCACTTACCGTGGATGACGTGGTCGTGGTGGTACTGGAAATGTCTGTCACGAAAAATTCGTCGTTACCTACCTTGATAACCGCTTTCTGGTTGTTGAGGGTGGAAATGCGCGGGCTTGACAGCACCTGCACATCGCCCTGCAACTGCAGCAGCGCCAGTACGGCATTGAAGTCGGTGAAATTGGCACCCAACGTGAACACGCCGCCAATCAGCCCCACGTTTTCGTTCACCAGGCTGCTGAAATCCGCCTGTTCCAGGCCGCCTGCAATCTTGTTGTCGCTGGTTTCCAGTTCACCGTTGTAACCGGCGCCAAACGTGTCCCAGCGGATGCCACTGGCAAATCCCTCTGACAGCTGCACTTCCAGAATTTTCGCTTCAATGAACACCTGTTGCTGCAGACTCAGCTGTGCCCGTTCCAGAAACATTTCCACTTCGCGCAATTCCGCCGGCAACGCCTTCACCACCGCAATGCCGGACACCGGATCGACAATCACACTCTTGCCGTCACCCTTGCCGATCAATGTCGCCAGGGTATTGGCCAGCTGCTGCCAGAAGGCGGCTGTTGATTCGGTCGTAATGTTGCTGCTCTTCACCGTTTCGCTGGTGCTGCTACTGCTGGTGCCTGTATCGCCGCTTTCATCATTTTCAACGGAGGTGATTTCGCCGCTGCTCACCGATGTGGACGACATGCCCTGCCGGTGCACGTTCAGATAGTTGATGCGAAACACCCGGCTTTGCAGCGAACGCGGCAACACCTGATAACCATAGGGTTTGGCAATGAAATCGTAGCCATAGGCATCGCGCACGGCGTTCAGTGCTTCATCCAGCGTCACGTTGCGCAGACGGATGGTGATGTTCCCCGTCACCTCGGGATGCACGATCATGTTCATCGACGTGCCCGCCACCAGGCTCAGGAACAAGGCGCGCGCCGGGGTATCGGTGGCCGTCACATCGAATCGACCGCCCTGCGCGGACGCCGCGCCAACCACCGGAGCCGCCAATGGAGGCGGCGCTGCCGATGTGACGGGTGTTGGCAGGCTTTCGGTGGCCGCCGCCGGCGGCGCCTTGCTGTACTCCGGCCGCGGCACCGGCATCCAGGGACCGCAGCCACTCAGGAAAGGCAACAGGGCGGACAGCGCCAGCAGCCACAATTTATTCATACTGACTGCCCTGGCTGGATTGCTTCACGGCCGCAATGGGTAAATGCAGGCTGAACTGCCGCCCGGCACGCGCCAGCACCACATGATCAGAATGAATCGCCACCACCCGGGCACTGCCAACCGATTCAGACACCGCCACCAGGCTTCCATTGATCACAGCGCGATGCCTGCCGTCTTCATGCAGGATCATGCTCAGCTGCAATGGTGCGGCGGTGGACTGCCGCGGCGCTGACGCCTCGACAAAGGGTGGCCGCGTCGGATCACCTGCCAGCGCCGGCAGGGCCTGGGCCATCATCAGCAAGCACAGCGACACGCATTTAAGCGACAGATAGTTAATGGCTGACACGAATCAACTCCTCCCTCGTACTCAGGGTGTGCACCGCCAGCCGCAGCTGGCCTTTGGGATACTGTTCCACTTCGAACGTCAACTCATCCCAGATCACGCGGGACGGCAGCTGTTCGATGCTCTGCAAATAGTTCTGCGCCTGGGCAAATCCGCCTTCCAGCCGCAACTCCAGATTGTGGCGATAGATGGCCGGAGCGCTGGGGTCATTCTTGTCGGCACTCAATACCTGTTCTGCCGGCAGCGTCTTGATACTCTGCACACTCAATCCCGAACGCTCGCTCAGCAGCTCACCCAGCAATTGCGGCATCAGTTCCGGTGCAATCATGCCGCCGGTGATCTTGCCGATATCCGCATCCGCCGCCGCATGGCGCTGATTCAGCTCGGCGATTTTTTCCCGCAGCAATCGGTTCGGATCATTGGCCAGCTGCTGTTCCAGCATGGCGATATTGCGATTGGCCTGCTCCGCGGCGGCGCCCAGCTGCTCACGCTTGGTGTCCAGCTCCGCGCGCTCGTTCAGCCAGGGCCGCAGCAACAGCTGATCGAACACCCCCAGCAACAGCGCCCCCGTCGCCACCGCCACAATCAGCCGCTCGCGCACACTCAGCGCGTTGGCCTTTTCCTCCAGCTGCTGCCACTTAGCGCGCCAGTTGGGATTCATGGCGGGTACTCAGGTTGAACGTCATGTAACGGCTGTTTTCCTCCGCGCGCTCCAGATCCAGCATCCGGAAACTCATGCCCCGGAACACCGGCTCGCGATTCAGCGCAGCCAGATAATCCGGCAGCGCCTTCGGCTGTAGTGTCAGGCCGGTCAGGCTCAGATGCTGACCCGGCGACTGGATCTGGATGCGGGTAAGCCAGAGCGAATCCATCGACAACGCCGACAATCCGGCCAGCACATCGGAAAAATGCACCTGGTGGCTGTCGCTCTGGCCGCGCAACTGCGCCAGAAACTGATATTTGGCCTGCAGCGATTCACGCAGATAGACTTCCTGTTTTTCCAGCGCAGGATCAGCCACCATCCGGCCCAGCTGTTCCGTCATCGCCACCACGGCTTTTTCCAGTCTCACCTGGGTAGCCTGCAGTTGCGCCACGTGCCGGCGCTGCATTTCCGTGCGCACATAATCCAGTGTGGTCAGCGCCACCAGTAGCGCCATCACCACCAGCAGAATCAGCGTCAACTGACGGAACGAGTAGCGAATTTCAGGCTTGTGAAAAATGTCCTGGTAGAAATTGATGCGCTGCTCAAGTGCCGCCATGCCGGCCTCCCAGGGCTGCGCCCACGGCGGGCACCAGCAGGCCCTGCTGTCGCGGATCCAGCGACGGGTCCATGCCGAACAGATCGGCAAGGGGAAACAGATGCGCACGGATCGGCAGGCGCTGGCTCAGGCTTTCACACCACAGCTGTTGCTGTTCGGATTCGGTCACCAGGTACAGGCGATTGACACCGGACTTGCCCAACTGGCTTTCGTAATAATCCAGGGAACGCTGGATATCGAGCGCCAGATTGTCGGTAGGATCGGGCTGAAAGTCCGCATTTCCCGAATAACCGCCGCCCGCGTTCATCTCCAGCGTGCGGGTCAGATAGAGATATCCATTTTCCACCAGATTGATGGAACCGGTGTCACCGGTCATGTGCAGCAGTGCCAGGCTCAGGTTTTCGACGCCGGACAGCTGACGGGTGACGGCAGCCAGCGCCAGCTCGGCAACGCCAATGCCTTCCAGCCTCAGATGTTCGCGCTCGCAGGCCACCACCAGCGGGCTCACACTGGCCTTTTCGATCAATGCCGCGTAAAGCATGTTCATGCGGCCGCGATACGCATCTGCGGGCAGGCGAAACACATCCACCACCATTTTCTCAATCGGCTGGGCAATCAGATCCTTCACCCGCCACTTCACGGCTTCACGCAATTCCGCATCCGGCACATTCGGCGCGTCCACCAGCAACAGGTTGTAAAATTCGTGACTCAGGCTGAGATGGCAGGGCAACGCCGGCGGCGCCTGCTGCTGACAGAGCGCATCGAATGCTTCCAGCGGCGTACGAAAGCGGCCGTTGATGGCGGCGCTTCCCGTCAGCACCGGCGTCGCAGCCGCCATATCCAGCGCGCACCAGCCCGCGCCACGCGGTGTCAGGCTCACGCCCAGCACGGCACCACTCTGCGGTTTCTTTTTTGTAATCAATCGTTTGAGCCAGCTACTCATGCATTCAATCCAGGCCCTGGCCAGACGGCCACCTTCTTCCTAGAAAGAGTAGACGACTATTTCAATTTGTGATTGAACTCACGCGCTTAGCCCTGCATGCTCAGCGTTTTTCGATACAAAACTGCCAACCGGTTCTTCCATGCTGCATATCGTGCTTTATCAACCTGAAATTCCACCCAACACCGGTAACATCATTCGGCTGTGCGCCAACACCGGCATGCAGCTGCACCTGATCCGGCCACTGGGATTTGCACTGGAAGACAAGCAACTGCGCCGCGCGGGGCTGGATTACCACGAGTGGGCGCGGGTGCAAGTGCAGGATGACTTTGAGGATTTTTTGCAGAAGGTGAATCCGGCTCGGTGTTTTGCCATGTCCACCAAGGGCAGCGTGCCGTATCACGAAGTGCGGTATCAGGCGGGTGACGCCATCCTGATGGGGCCGGAAAGCCGGGGCCTGCCGCTGGAAATCCGCGAACACGCGCGGGTCACCGGCTGCATCCGCATTCCGATGCAACCGGACAATCGCAGCCTGAACCTGTCAAATGCGACGGCGATCGTGGCGTACGAGGCCTGGAGACAACTGGGATTTGAAGGAGCGGTCTAGCGATCCTGCGACGCGGTGGCGGGCGCGGGCGGCTGCAGGTGCGGTGATGGCGTCCGCGCCACCGGCAGGTACACCATCACCACCCCCGCCAGAATCACCGCCATCGCCACCAGCTCCAGCGCATCCACCGACTCGCCACCCAGCCACACACCCAGCGCCACCGCCACCAGCGGATTGACATAGGCGTAGCTGGTGGCCAGTGCAGGGCGCACCGTTTCCAGCAGATAGGCGTACGCCGAAAATCCAAGAATGGCGCCGAAGAAAACCAGATAGGCCAGCGACCACAGCGCTTTGTCCGATGGCATGTCCGTCAGGGCCTCGCCCCGCGCCAATCCCACCAGCACCAGCGCAACACCACCCACAATCATCTGCAGGGCACTGGCCATGAAACTGGACGGCAGATCGAGATGCTTGCCCCAGATGGAGCCAAACGACCAGGACAGCGCCGCCAGCACCAGCAGCACACCGCCCAGCGGACTGGTCGACAACTCGCGCCCGAAGTTCAGCAGCACCAGGCCGAACAGGCCGATTCCGATACCCAACCATTCCCGGCCGCTGGCCCGCTGCCCCCAGAACCGTGCAAACACCAGCGCAAACAGCGGCGTCACACCCACCACCAGTGCCGACATGCCGGAGCTGACACCCTGCTCCAGCGCCAGCCCCACCATGCCATTGCCACCCAGCAACAACAGCACGCCGACAATGGCGGAACCGCGCCACTGCCGCAGGGTCGGCCAGGCATGACCGCGCCATTTCAGGAATGAAAACAGCAACACACCCGCAGCGACATAGCGGCTGCCCGCCATCAGCAACGGCGGAATCGACTCGATGGCAAAGCGCATCGCGAGGTAGGTGGAACCCCAGATCACATACACGCCGAGCAGCGCCAACACCACAGGAAGACGAAGCTTCATCCATTCATCCTTACAGAGGTGTCAGCGCGCAGCGGCGACAAGGCGGGAACTCAGTGCTTGGCGGCTTCCGCTTCGGCCTGCGCTTTCAGTTGCTGCTGGCGCAGATTTTCGGCGAAGGCAGCTTCGAAGTTGATCGGCTGCAGCAGGAATTGCGGGAACGTGCCACGGGACACCACGTCAGTCACGGTTTCGCGCACATAGGGGAACAGAATGTTGGGGCAGACGCCTTTCAGGATGGCTTCCTTCTGCAGACCGTCAATACCCTGCAGCAGGAACAGACCGGCCTGGGAAACCTCGGCGATAAACGCGATGGCGTCTTCGTTCTTCACGGTCACCGTGATCTTCAGCACCACTTCCCAGATATTGCCTTCCACCACCGTCGCGTTGTTGTTGATTTCCAGATTCACATCCGGCTTCCACTGCTCGCGGAACAGCTGCGGCGTTTTCGGCGCCTCGTAGGACAGATCTTTCAGATAAATGCGTTGCAACTGGAACTGCTGCTGCGGTTGCTGGCTGTTGGCTTGGTCGGTCATTCTCTTCCCCTGATTACCTTTCTGCTGTTTGTACTGGATGGAACGCTACTGGATGGATCGCTACTGGATTGATTGCTACTGAATGTATCGCGGATTGCCGGTCCGCCATTGAACAAGGCAATTGTTGCAATAACACCGCTGCAACAGGACGGCTGGAACAAAATCGGCTGGAAGCAAAAAAACGCGCGTGAATCAGGGCCGGGCCAGCAGCCCGTCCAGAATGCCCTGCCGCTCCAGCAGGAACAGATCGTCGCACCCGCCCACATGCAGGCTGCCGATCCAGATCTGCGGCACTGTCTGGCGGCCGCTGCGGTCTTCCATTTCCTGACGCAGCTGCGGCTGCCCTGCCACGTTGATATCGGTGAAGGTGACGCCCTTGGATTTCAGCAATCCCCTCGCCCGGATGCAGTAGGGGCACCAGGGCGTGGAATACATGATGATATCCGCCATCGCTTACTTGCCTTTCACCAGCGGCAACCCTTCCGAACTCCAGGTGGTGAGGCCGCCACTCAGGCGCCGCACATCCTTGAATCCGTTTTCATGCAGGATGCGCCCCGCCGCGCCAGCGTGCTGGCCCATCTTGCACACGATTACCACCGGCTTGTCCTTGAACTTCTCCAGCTGGGACAGGCTTTCCTTCAGCGAGCTGAACGGAATGTTGCGGGCATCGGTAATGTGGCCTTCGCGAAATTCCTTGCTGTCGCGCACATCCAGCACCAGGGCACCTTCCCTGTTCACCAGATGGGTAAGCTGGTGGGTGGAAACGGTTTTGCCGCCACGCCGGGTTTCCAGCAGGATGAACAGCACCACCAGGACGACGAAAGGGCCCACCAGTTCCGGATGGTTGACGACGAATTCGAGCAGACGATCCATTGAAATTCCCAAAAATTCAGTGACTTGCAGGAAGCGGCAGCAGGCCGCCGCGAAAGAGAGGCTGAGTATACCCGAAACCGCTGGCGCTGCCGATCCCGGCCAAATTCGGGTAAACTGTGCGCACTCTCCCTGTAAGCAACCACTAACGTCGTAGCAGTGACCATGAGCCAAGCACGCAAGCCGCACGTATTGATCATCCTGGATGGATTTGGTTATCGCGAAGAACCGGAATCCAACGCCATTTTCCACGCCCGCAAACCCGTCTGGGACAAGCTGTGGCGGGAACGGCCCCACACCCTGATCTCCGGCTCCGGCATGGACGTGGGCCTGCCCGATGGCCAGATGGGCAACTCGGAAGTGGGCCACATGAACCTGGGTGCCGGCCGCATCGTGTATCAGGATTTCACCCGCATCACCAAGGCCATCCTCGACGGCGACTTCTTTACCAACCCGGCACTCACTGGCGCGGTGGACAAGGCCAACGCCAAAGGCGGTGCCGTACACATCATGGGCCTGCTCTCCCCCGGCGGCGTGCACAGCCATGAAGACCACATCGTCGCCATGATCGAACTGGCCGCCAAGCGCAACGCCAAAGCGGTGTATGTGCATGCGTTTCTGGATGGCCGCGACATGCCGCCGCAGTCGGCCCAGCCCAGCCTGGAAAAAGTCGAAGCCAAACTGCAGGAACTGGTTGCCAGCCGGAAACTGGATACCGGCCGTATCGCCTCCATCAGCGGCCGCTACTTCGCCATGGACCGCGACAACCGCTGGGACCGGGTGGAAGCCGCCTACAACCTGCTGACCCTGGGCGAAGCACCCTACACTGCCACCACTCCCGTGCAGGGTCTGCTGGCCGCCTATGAACGCGGCGAGACCGACGAATTCGTCAAACCCACCGTGATCGGCGCCGCCCCTGCTCCGGTCAAGAATGGCGACAGCATCGTGTTCATGAACTTCCGCGCCGACCGCGCCCGCCAGATCACCCGCGCGTTTGTGAACCCGGCCTTCGACAAATTCCCGCGCAAGACCGTGCCGCAACTGGCCGATTTCGTCATGCTCACCGAGTACGCCGCCGACATCAACGCCACCTGCGCCTATCCGCCGGCACCGCTCACCAACGTGTTCCCCGACTATCTGGCGCAAAAAGGCAAAACCCAGCTGCGCATCGCCGAAACTGAAAAATACGCCCACGTGACGTTCTTTTTCAGCGGCGGCCGCGAAGAACCCTATCCCGGCGAAGACCGCATCCTGGTGCCCTCTCCCAATGTCGCCACCTACGACCAGCAGCCGGAAATGAGCGCGCCCGAAGTCACCGACAAGCTGGTGGACGCGATCAAAAGCGGTCTGTACGACGCGGTGATCTGCAACTACGCCAACGGCGACATGGTGGGCCACACCGGCGTATTCAGCGCGGCCGTAAAGGCGGTGGAAACCCTGGACACCTGCATTGGCCGGCTGGTGGAAGCGGTGGAAAGCGCAGGCGGCGAGATGCTGATCACCGCCGATCACGGCAACTGCGAACAGATGGAAGATCCCGACAGCGGCCAGCCCCACACCGCCCACACCACGGATCTGGTGCCGCTGGTGTACGTGGGTCCGCGCCAGCTGGAATGGCAGGTGCAGGACGGCAAGCTGTCCGACATCGCGCCCACCCTGCTCAAGCTGATGGCGCTGCCCCAACCGAAGGAAATGACCGGCAGGGCACTGTTCTGATACCGCCACGGCGGGCCGGCTTCCGGCCCGCACCTGTTCGACCAGCCAGGGGCGCCACTCCCACACCCATGATCCCGACCCGCGTTCCACCCGCACTGACTCGCTTCTCGCGCCTGCTGATCACCAGCCTGCTGGTGGCGTGCGTTTTCGTGTGCGCACCGGTGCGTGCCAGCCAGCAACCTGATCCGGTCGCCACGCAAAAGGAACTCAAGCAGGTACAGGAAAAGCTGAAACAGCTGCAGCGGAAAATAAAATCCACCCAGGGCCAGCGCAGCGCCGCCGAAAAAGAGCTGAAAAAAACCGAGCAGGCCATTGGTGCCGCCAAAACGCGACTGCGGGAAGTGAACACCCAGCAAAACGACGCCCAGGTTGAAATTGCCCGACTGGAAACGGAACAACAGCGTCTGGCAGAGGAAAAGAAAAGCCAGCAGGCCGCCATCAAGGCCAGCGTGGTGGCCGCCCACCGCAGCGGCCGGCAGGAATACGTGAAAATGCTGCTGAACCAGGAAGATCCGCAGCAACTGTCGCGACACCTGAAAATTTACGAGTACTTCCGCGCCGCCCGCCTGCAAAAAATCGACGCGTTCAATCAGACTCTGGCGGAAATTGCCCACAATCAGGAACAAATCACCGCCCGCGTGGCCGAACTGGATGCCCTGCGCACGGAACTGGATCTGCAGCAGCAGAAACTGCAGGAAGCCCAGGCGCAGCGCAAGGCGATGCTGGCGAAGCTGGACGCGTCCTTGCAAAGCAGCGCCGGCCAGGTGAAACAGTTGCAGGCCAACCAGAGCAATCTGGAAACAGTATTGAAAGCGGTACGCGAAAGCATGGCCGATCTGCCCCGCCACATGGGCAGTGGCCCCTTCGGCAAACTGCAGGGACAGTTGCGCTGGCCCGCCCAGGGGCGCCTGCTGCGCAGTTTCGGCAGCTACCGCGAGGAAGGCGCCCTGCGCTGGAACGGCGTGCTGATCGGCGCCAGCGAAGGCAGCCCGGTGCAGGCAGTGGCCCATGGCCGGGTAGTGTTCGCCGACTGGATGCGCGGCTTTGGCAACCTGATCATCATCGATCACGGCGCTGGCTACCTGAGCCTGTACGGCCAGAACGAATCCCTGCACAAAACGCCGGGCGACTGGGTCAATGCCGGCGATCTGATCGCCAGCAGCGGGTCCAGCGGCGGCCAGAACCAGGCCGGCCTGTATTTCGAAATCCGCCATCGCGGCAAGCCGGTGAACCCCGCGCTCTGGTGCAAGAGCTGAACAGCCGGGCCACTTTCCGGACTGCTGCCGCGGTTTCCGAAAATTATCAACAACATAATGCGACTGCCGCCATTTCAGGCTAGGCTAATCACATTCACCGCACATT
>JBMOPR010000599.1:0-10847 GCA_049323075.1 Pseudomonadota bacterium | reverse complement strand
GCCCTGATGAAACTCTGGCGGGCGCGGGTTTCAGCCTCGCGCCCGTCACCAGTTCAATTCCAATACCGATCCTTCAACAATCTTTTATACAGCTTGCCGGTGGGATGTCGCGGCAGCTCGCGGTCAAAGTCGATACTCTTCGGACACTTGATGTGCGACAGCTTCGAGCGGCACCAGGCCATCAGTTCCTGCTCCAGTGCGGGGCCAACGTCCGCCCAGTTTGCCGGTTGCACCACTGCTTTTACTTCCTCGCCGAATTCCTCGTTGGGTACGCCGAACACGGCCACGTCTGCCACCTTGGGATGCGTCACCAGCACGTCTTCTGCTTCCTGCGGATAAATGTTCACGCCACCGGAAATGATCATGTAGGCCTTGCGGTCGGTCAGGTATAGATAGCCCTCGCTGTCCGTGTAGCCCACATCGCCGAGGGTGGTCCAGCCTTGGGCATTGGTAGCCTTGGCGGTTTTGTCGTCATCGTTGTGATAGCTGAATGCAGGCCCGTTGGCAAAATACACGGTGCCGGTTTCGCCCGGCGGCAATTCTTTACCGCTGCTGTCGTCGACAATTTTCAGCTGGCCCAGGATGGCGCGCCCGACCGATCCTTTGTGCGTCAGCCACTCGGCGGAATTGATGGCGGTGAAGCCGTTGCCTTCGGTGCCGGCGTAGTATTCGTGAATGATGGGGCCCCACCACGCGATCATTTTTTCCTTCACTTCCACCGGGCAGGGAGCGGCGGCATGGATCACCACCTTCAGGCTCGACACGTCATATTGTTTGCGAATCTCATCCGGCAGTTTCAGTAGCCGGATGAACATGGTGGGCACCATCTGGCAGTGGGTGATCCTGTATTGCTGCACCAGCTGCAGAAAATATTCGGGCTCGAATTTTTCCATGATGATGCAGGTGGAGCCGGTGCGCAGGAAGTTCACGTTGTAGCGCAATGGCGCAGCGTGATACAGCGGCGCCGGCGACAGGTAACGCATGTCGGCGCCGGGGGTGAAATACAATGCTTGCAGCAACATGAACAGGGGTGAGGGGGTGCCCAGCGGTGCGCCGGTGAGCGGCACCTTGATGCCCTTCGGGCGGCCGGTGGTGCCGGACGAATACAGCATGTCCATGCCTTCGCTTTCGTCGGCAATCGGCGTCGACGGTTGCGGTGCGATGGCCATTTCCCAGGATTGATAGCCGTCGATCTGGCCATCCAGCATGTAGGCATTCTGCAGCGCGCTGTTTTTTGTCATCAGCTGGGCTGCGAGTTCTTTTTGTGCCAGCGAGGTGATGAAGCAGCGTGCGCCGCAATCCTGGAGAATGTAATCGACTTCGTCCACCTGCAAACGATGGCTGATGGTGGTGTAGTAGAGGCCGGCACGGTGGGCCGCCCAGCAGATCTGCAGAAAGCGCGGGTGGTTTTCCAGCAGAAGCGCGATGTGGTCACCGGTTTGCAGACCCAGTTTGCGAAACAGCTGGGCGCCCTGGTTGGAAGTTTCGTCGAGTTGCCTGAACGTGACGGTGATGCCGCTGCCCGCCATGATGTAGGCCGGCTTGTCCGGCATTTGTTGCGCAACGATGCCTGGGTGCATGGTGTTTCCCTCTGAAGAAAAAACAAAAAAAACGGTGATGCTGATAGTTGTATCGGCTGAGTATGCCGTTTGTTTTTTGTCAGAACCAGAGGGTCATCTTTTTCGCTCTCCAGACTCTTGGGCGTGGAGACGTGACCGCAGTCCCAGCAGGTTGATGGCCAGCGCTGCCAGCAGCAGCGAATAGCCAATGCCCTGCAACACGGAGATGGTTTCATTCAGCAGCAGGACGCCCAGCGACAGCCCCACCACCGGCACCACCAGCGAGAACGGTGCCACCGAGGGCGCGGGATAGTGCCGCAGCAAACTGTTCCAGACCAGTGTGCCGAACAGCAGGGCTGCGCCTGCCTGGTACAGCACGGCCACTGCCGCCCTCAGCGCTCTGGCTGGTTCAAGCTGGGCAAGGCGCGCAGGGTCTTCGAATATGGTACTCAGCAATGCCAGCGTCAGCGCAGGAATGATGGAGGCCCAGGCCACGAAGCCGATGGTATCCACCCGGTGCCCCGCCAGTGAGAAGCGGCGGATGGCCAGATTGCCGTAGGCCCAGCCGGCGGCGCCGGACAGACTCAGCAGCAGAGCCAGTGGCGGAATCGGCGCAGTCTGGTCTACCGCAATGGCGGTGATGCCCGTGAATGCGGTGAGGATGGCCAGGTAATGAAAGGGGCGCAACGCATCGTGCCCGGCCAGCGCGGCAAACAGCAGGGTGAAGATGGCCTGTGACTGGGCCAGTACCGATGCGAGCCCGGTGGGCATGCCGGCATGGATGGCGAGAAACAGTCCGCCAAACTGCAGCGTTCCCCAGCCGATGCCATACCGCATCAGCGCGGTGACTGGCACGGTGGGGCGGACGCAGAAAAATGCCAGCAGAGCCACCGCGCCGAAGCGGAGACTGGCAAAAGCCAGCGCTGGAATATCCTGCAGGCCCCATTTGATGACGGCGAAATTGGCACCCCACAGAAAAGCGCAGAGCAGGGCTAGCAGGATGTGCCGGTAGTTCATGGTATTCCTGTAAAGAAAGGCAATGATCAGGACCTGCGTTCTGCCGGCGGAAACCGCACACGGACGGCAACCGACTGGCGCCTGTAAACGTATGCCATCGTGGCGGCCGTTAGAAATGAAAAAATGCGGGTGTCACATGCAGGATATTCATGAACCTCAGCGGCCGGTGCAGGCACAGGCCGCCGACGAACAATCGCTTTTGTTCTGGTGGGCAGTAACCGGTAGCGATGCCCGGGCTGAAAGGATCAGGCTGTCACAAAATCGATATTGTCGATCAGTCGCGTCTTGCCCATCTTGGCCGCTACCAGAATCACCAGATTCTTGTCGCCTGCGCCGGCGGGTTCCAGCGTGTCGGCGCGGCAAACCGTAAAATATTCCGGCTGAAATCCGGCTTGCGCCAGCGTGGCATTGGCAGACTGCTCCAGCGCGGCAAAATTTTTCTCGCCGGAGCGGATCGCTTCCCGCGTGCGGCACAATGTCTGGTAAATGGTGGCGGCCTTCTGTTTTTCTTCCGCACTCAGATAGCCGTTGCGCGAACTCATGGCCAGGCCGCTGGCCTCGCGCACCGTGTCCACGCCGATGATCTCGATGCCGAAGCACAGTGCCGTGGTCATGCGACGGATCACCGCCAGTTGCTGGAAATCCTTCTTGCCGAACAGCGCCACGTCAGGCTGCACGATATTGAACAGCTTGGTGACGACAGTGGACACGCCATCGAAATGGCCGGGGCGGGATGCGCCACAGTGACGTTCGCCCACCTTGGTCACATGCACGGTGGCCCAGCTGGCCTGATCGCCCGGGTACATCTCGTCCACCGGTGGCGCGAACAATAAATTGCAGCCGGCAGCGCTGAGTTTTTCCTGGTCTTCTTTCAGCGTGCGCGGATACTTGTCGAAGTCTTCCCCTGCGCCGAACTGCGTCGGATTCACAAACACGCTCGACACCATGAAGTCCGCTTTTTTCTGGCCTTCGCGCACCAGCGTGATATGGCCTTCGTGCAGGTTGCCCATGGTGGGCACGAAACCAATGCGTTTGCCGGCGATACGCTGGGCTTTGATGATGGCGCGTAGTTCCTGGATGCTGTTGACCGTCTGCATAAGTGTCCTATGAAGGGATGTCCTATGAAAGGCAATTTTGTGAGCGAAAGTCCTGTGAACGGAAAGTTAGTCGAATGAATGCTCGGCAGCAGGGAAGCTGCCGTCTTTCACTGCTTTCACATAGGCGGCAATGGCGCCCTGGATACTGCCGTCGCCGGCGCTCATGAAATTCTTCACAAACTTGGCGGGCTTGCGCGTGGTGGCGCCCAGCATGTCGTGCAGCACCAGCACCTGCGCGTCAGTGGAATTGCCGGCGCCGATGCCGACCACCGGAATACTCACCTTGGTCATGATTTCCTGCATCAGATCAGACGGAATGCATTCGTACAGCAGAATGGCCGCACCGGCTTTTTCTGCGGCGATGGAATCGGCGATCAGTGCCTGCCGCTCGGCCGGATCGCGGCCCTGCACTTTGTAGCCGCCGAATTTGTTCACCGATTGCGGCGTCAGGCCCAGGTGAATGCACACCGGCACGCCGCGGTCAGTCAGTTTGCGCACGCTTTCCGTCAGCCAGGCGCCACCTTCCAGTTTCACCACATGCGCACCGGCACGCATCAGCGCGGCGCAGCTTTCAAAGGTTTGTGCTTCTGTCGCATAGGTCATGAACGGCAGATCGGACATGATCAGCGCGCCCTGGTTGCCACGACGCACACACTCGGTGTGATAGATCATGTCCTGCAACGTGACGGGCACTGTGCTGTCATGGCCTTGCAGAACGTTGCCCAGCGAATCCCCCACCAGCAACACTTCCACGCCGGCCGTGCTGGCCAGGTTCGCGAACGTGCTGTCGTACGCGGTGAGCACGGCGAATTTCTGGCCCTGCTGCTTCAGCTTGTTGAGTGTGGAGAGAGTGATGGCCATGGTGAAGTGTCCCTGTTGTGGCGTGCGATGTGGCGCGCGTGATTGCGCCGGAGCTGGTCGCTCCGGAATCAGCCCGCAGCGGGATTGAAGAAGTGGCGGCCGCTGCGAATCGTCAGAATATACTGCACCAGATTTTCGTAGTCACGGGCGCTTTCTGCCAAGTTGATTTCGGCAGTGTTCACCATCAGCAGCGGCGCTTCGTCGTAATACAGGAAGAAACGGTTGTAGGCTTCGCTGAGCTGGTGCAGATAGGCATCGGTAATGCCCTGTTCGCTGCCGATGCCACGTTTGGCGATGCGTTGCTGCAGGATATCCACGGGCGCCTGCAGGTAAATCACCAGATCCGGCTTCGGTGTTGCCTGGATGAGGTGCTGGTAAATTTTTTCGTACAGTGCGAATTCGTCGTCATCCAGCGTGATGGAGGCGAACAGCTTGTCTTTCTGGATCAGAAAATCCGCCACCCGCACCGGTTCGAACAGATCGTTCTGGCGCAGAGCGTTCAGCTGGTCGCGGCGCTGGAACAGGAAGTACAGCTGGGTCTGCAGTGCCCACTGTTTGCTGTTTTTGTAGAAGCGGTCGAGGAACGGATTTTCATCGGCGCCTTCCAGCAGCGTGTCGTAACCGAACGTCTGCGCCAGTTTGTGGGTGAGGGTGGTTTTGCCCACGCCGATGGGACCTTCCACCACGATGAAGCGGGGAAGTGGCGGATGCTGACCTTGCTGCCGTTCTAACATGGGCGCCTGTCACCTCTCACCGGTGTGCGTGTCTTCGAGCAACCAGATGCCGTCCCTGCTGCAACGTTGCAGCAGTTGCCGCACCGGCTGGCCATCGGGCAGCGCCAGATCCGGCGCCAGATCGAACAGAGGCAGCAGCACGAAATTGCGCTCGTGCATGCGCGGATGGGGAATATGCAGGTGCGGCAGATTCACTACCTGATCTCCGTACAGCAGGATGTCCAGATCCAGCGTGCGCGGCAGCCAGCGTTCCGGCCCGCGCTCGCGTCCCTGTTCCTGCTCGATCTGTTGCAACGCCGTCAGCAGATCCTGTGGCGCCAATGCAGTTTCAATCTGCGCCACCGCGTTCACATAATCGGGTTGCGTGCCGGGGCCAATGGCGGCGCTGCCATAAAACGGCGACACCGCTATCAGTTGCGTACCCCGCAACTGTGCCAGTGCATCGATGCAGCGTTGCAGTTGTGCGCGGGGCGATTGCAGGTTGCTGCCCAGTCCCAGAAAGGCGCTGATCATCGCAGGTCAAAGGCTCACGGTTTGGAAATTCACACTCAGGCTTATTGCGGTGGAGCTGGACGAGCGCCCTTGCGCCGGTTGTTGTAGCGGCGACGTTTGCGGGCGGGTTTCTGGCCCAGTTGCTGGCACATCTGTTCGCGTTCGGCTGCGTCGGCCTGCTGGTACGCGGTCCACCATTCGCCCAGGCCCGCTTCGGTTTCGCCGGATTCTTCCCGCAACAACAGCAAATCGTAGGCAGCGCGAAAACGCGGCTGCTGCACCAGCTGTTCGCAACGTTTGGCGGAGCGCTGGTCCAGCCGGCTTTGCAGTTCCCAGATTTCCCGCATCGGCAGGCTGAAACGCTTGGGAATCGCCACGTGGCGGGACTGGTCGTGAATCACCTGCTGAATGGCTTTTTGCAGGGCGGGTGTGGGGGGAATGCCGTCTTCGCAGTATTCGCGCCACAGTTTTTGCAGCGGCCCCCACAACAGCACCGCCAGCAGGAAATAGGGCGTCACGCCCTTGCCGTTGTGAATGCGCAGATCGGTGTTTCTCAGCGCCAGCCCGATCATCGCCTGGGCGCCAGGGGCGTCGTTGTTTTCCGGTACTGACAGCGGGAACAGCCAGCGTGCCAGATCATAGCGGGTGAGCAGGGGCCACACGGCTTCGGCGTGGCCGCTCAGAAACAGTTTCTGGATTTCCTCGAACAGACGCGCCGGGGGAATCAGCCCCAGCAAATCCGACAGGCGCTTGATCGGTTCAGCGGTGGCCGGTTCGATGGTGAAGCCCAGTTTGGCGGCAAAGCGCACTGCGCGCAGCATGCGCACCGGATCTTCGCGGTAACGCTGTTCCGGGTTGCCGATCAGGCGCAGGGTTTTGTGGCGGATGTCTTCATAGCCGTTGACGAAATCCAGCACCGCGCCGTCGGTGTGGCGGTAATACAGGGCGTTGGCGGTGAAATCGCGCCGCACCGCGTCTTCATCCAGTGTGCCGAATACGTTGTCGCGCAGCAGCATGCCTTCATCGGACTGGTGCGACTGGTCGACGTCTTCTTCTGTCATGGTGTGATGGGCGGCGCGGAAGGTGGCGACTTCGATGATGTCGCGGCCGAAGCGCACGTGGGCCAGGCGGAAGCGGCGGCCGATCAGGCGGCAGTTGCGGAACTGGGCGCGGATTTCCTCCGGGGTGGCGCTGGTGGCCACGTCGAAATCCTTGGGGTGCATGCCGATCAGGCCGTCGCGAATGGAGCCGCCCACCAGGTAGGCTTCGTAGCCGGCACGGGTCAGGGTGTCGAGCACGCTGATGACGTTGCGGCCGATGTCTTCTTCGGGAAAGTGGTGTTCACCGCGGGGGATTTCGCGGCGTTGCACAGGGCTGGATTTTTTTCCCTTGATCAGACCGGTAATTTTCTGAAGCAGCCGTTTTGGCATGGAAGTGGCGGGGTTCCTGGTGTTGTTCTGTGGATGAAATATGGCCTGATTCTATCACTGACACTGCCAGCATAATACCCAATATTCAACAGGTTAGTTGCCGGTGGCGCGGGCGTCCAGAGCGGGGTCATTTCAGCCCCAGCCGGCGCGCCAGCTTGTGCAGGTTGCTGGCGTCCAGTTGCAGTTCGCGCGCGGCGGCAGCCCAGTTGTGGTGATGGCGTTCCAGGGCGGCGCGGATGCAGTCGCGCTGGCACTGCTCGACGGCGGCCTGCAGGCTGGTAACGGGTGTCTGCGTGTTGGCCGGCGGGGTGTTGGTTGTCTGCATTTCGCTGGCGGAGTTGATTGTGGCCGGTGCGATGCCGCTGTCCAGATCCAGCAGGCTGGCGCTGAGGGTGACGATGTCGCTGCGGGTGGCGCCCCGGCTCAGGGCTTTCAGCGCGCCCCGGCTGATGACGTGTTCCAGCTCGCGCACGTTGCCGGGCCAGGGGTAGCGCAGCAGCGCCAGTTCTGCGTCCGGCGCCAGCCGCAAACTGCGCAGTCCCAGCCGCGCGCGGTTCAGTTCCAGGAAATGCCCCGCCAGCACCAGCACGTCGTTGCCCCGTTCCCGCAGCGGTGGAATCGGGATCGGGTACACCGAGAGGCGATGGTAAAGATCGGCGCGGAAATAGCCGTCGCGCACCCGTTCCTTCAGCTGGCGGTTGGTGGCGGCGATGATGCGCACGTCAACCCGGCGCGGCTTGTCTTCCCCCAGGCGCTGGATCTCGCCGTTCTGCAGGGTGCGCAACAATTTGGCCTGCACCGGCAGCGGCAGCTCGCCCACTTCGTCCAGAAACAGGGTGCCGCCGTGGGCGGCTTCCACCCGTCCGGCGCGATCGTTGCTGGCGCCGGAGAACGCACCCTTCACATGGCCGAACAGTTCGCTCTCGGCGAGGGATTCCGGCAGCGCGGCGCAGTTGACGTGCACTAGTGCGGCGTTGCGGCGGGGCGATTGCAGGTGCAGGTGGCGGGCGAACAGTTCCTTGCCGACGCCGGTTTCCCCCATCAGCAGCACCGGCAGCTGCGAATCCGCCACCACGTCGATCTCGTGCAGCAGCGACTGGATGGCGGGGCTGCGGCCGATGATTTCACCTTCATCGAGGGTCTGGGTGCGGTCGTCGGTGGCCTGCTGGCGCAGCAGGGTCAGGCTGTGGCGCTCCTGTTCCAGCCGGGTCATGCGGATGGCGGCTTCGATGGCGGGAATGCAGCGGGTCAGTTCGTCCCGTTCCTGCTGGTTGAAGGTGCCGGGCTGCAGGGCATCCAGGGTGAGGACGCCCCAGGGTTCACCGTCCACTGTCAGGCTGACGCCCATGCAGTCGTGCACGGGCAGCGGCTCGCCGGCGTTGCTTTCCAGCAGGCCGTCGTAGGGATCGGGCAGGCCGGAATCGTGATCGAAGCAGACCGGCTGCGGGCTGCCCATGATGGTGGCCAGGCGCGGATGTTGCGCCACTAGGAAGCGGCGGCCCAGGGCCTCGCGCACCAGGCCGTCGGCGGCCAGCGGGCGCAGGGTGTCGTGCTCCAGCCGCAGCAGGGCGACGGCCCCGCAGTGAAAATGCTGACGGACCGCACTGGTCAGCCGTTGCAGGCGCAGACCCTGGGGTAATTCGCTGACCAGATCGGCAAGGAGACTGTGTTCCAGCATGGTTGAATGTACCGTTAAAAAGGTTGGTTGAACCATATCAGCATGCGGTCAATTTTACCATCAATGATTTAAATTCGTTTAAAATCAGAAGTTTGATGCGTGGCGCGAGGCTTGCAATCCCTTCGGTATACCCGAACTGATGAAAAGGAGTACCCCATGGAATTGCTTGATCAATCCGTAGGTTGGCTGGCGCGCAATATTCCCGGTTCCACCCAGGTGTTTCGTGAGCACCAGATGGATTTCTGCTGTGGCGGGCAGCATGCACTGCGCGATGTGATCGCTGAAAAGAACCTGCATGCGGCGCCCATCCTGGCCCAGTTGCAGGCCCTGCAATCGCGCAAGGACAGCAGTGAGCAAGACTGGTCCACCGCGCCCCGGGTGGAGCTGATCCGCCATATTCTCGACCATTACCATGCGGGACACCGGCGTCAGCTGCCGGAACTGATCCGGCTGGCGCGGCGGGTGGAGCAGGTGCACGGCGAGCGTGAAGCCTGCCCGGTGGGGCTGGCCAATCACCTGCTCTGGATGCAGGAGGAACTGGAGCAGCACATGCTGAAGGAGGAGGAAATCCTGTTCCCGCTGCTGGAGCGCGGCGTCAACGGTCTGCCAATCGCCGGCCCGATCAACGTGATGCGGCATGAACACGACCAGCACGGCGAGGCACTGGCGGTGCTCAGCGATCTTACCAATGACATCACCCTGCCCCAGGGCGCCTGCAATACCTGGCGCGCGCTGTACGCCGGGCTGAGGCAGTTGCGCGATGACCTGATGCAGCACATTCATCTGGAAAACAACATTCTGTTCGCCGACGCGCAGGGCTGCCTCACGGCGTAAGGAGGCATCATGGCGGAGGCTGGTTATTCCGATCTGCCGTTGGTGTATTCCTGCTCTGGCTGTTCCAGCGTCGCGCAACTGGCGAATCGTCTGGCGCTGGAGCTGGACCGTGAGCAGGTGGCGGAAATGTCGTGCATTGCCGGTGTGGGCGGCGGTGTGCCCGCACTGGTGAAAAAGGCGTTGTCGGGACGCAGGATCATTGCGCTGGACGGCTGCGCGCTGCGCTGCGTGCACAGCTGTCTGGCGCGGGTGAATGTGGTGGCGAACCAGCATTATCTGCTCACCGATTACGGCCTGAAAAAAACCTTCCACGCGGATTTTGCGGAAGACGACGTGGTGCGGCTGAAAAAAATCATTGTCCACAATATTGCGTCTGACGACGGCGCGGCAGAACGCCTGAGCGCTGTCTGATCGAATTCGAATGAGAGTACGTCATGGGGTGCGTAATGGGCACAATGATCATGCCTGCGTGGGTGGATTACAGGGGATTGGACGCTGATATCCGCGCCTGTCTGGAGGCGGTGGCCGGTTTTGCCGACGTCGAAATTGCGCGGCGCTGGCGCGGGCCGGAGCATCCGCTGACGCCGGAGGATTTCACTGCCATCGCACAGGCGGCGGATGCGTGCGGCCTGCTGGATTCCACCACGGACGGCTGCGGACTCTGGAGCGATATTCCCCGCGGTTCCGATACTGCCTTTTCCATGCAGGCTTTGCGTTGCATTGCCCGGCACCATACGGCTGCTGCGTTTCACCTGCATTGCCTGGCGCTGGCGCGTGTTGCCGGTTTGATGGCGGGCGTTGCGGATGTGGGCGCCGGCGCTGTTTTTTCATTTTCTGGTTGTGGTGGCCTCGGGCGTTCTGCGCTGATGCGCTGGCTGGGCGCGGTCGCGCTGTCGCCGGATGATTCCGGTTTGCTGGAAGATGTTTACGGCCAGCGTGAGCGGGTGTTGTTTGTGGCCGATGCGACTGCAGGTGTTGATGCTACCGCCGGCATTATTGTGCCGATGTTCGCGCAGGGACGGATGCACCTGGCAATGTTTGCAACCGACGATGCGGTCGTGCAGGCGGACGCACAGCCGCACGGTCTCGATGGCCTGCAGGCGCTGGTGTGGCGCCCCTGTGCTGCGCCGTTGTGGTCGCTTCCC
>JBMOPR010000598.1:0-10899 GCA_049323075.1 Pseudomonadota bacterium | reverse complement strand
CCTGCTACTACCAGGATTTCGGTGGTTTTGAACTGCGCTGGGAGCGCCACAACGAATTTTCCACTTACACCTTCATCGTGCGTGATCTCTTGGCTGCTCCTTTCACTTGCAACGCGCTGATACTGCTCCCGGCCGGCTGGCTGGGCGGGATTCCCGGTCAGGTCATTCATGCGCAGCACATCGATATCCTCACCGCGCCCCTGGAACTGCAAACCGCCGACGAGCAGCGCCGGCACTTCGAGGGCCACCGTCTGATCAGTTCCTGGGTCGGCGATGAGCAGGCGCGGTTGTGGACGTCCTATCGCATTCACAACGATGGCTTCGGCCGCATCCTGATTTTCAATCGCGATCTGAATCCCTGCCAGTCCGGCCGTCTGGTGCGTGCGCTGCTGGAAGTGGAAACCTACCGCATGATGTTGCTCACCGCGTTTCCGCTTGCCCGTGCCATCGCGCCGCAGGTGAGCGACATGGCGCAGCAACTGGCGATCATCAACCAGCAGATCAATGCGATTCGCGGGCTCGACGACGAACGCCGTCTGCTGCAGCAACTGTCGACGCTGGCAGCGCGCATCGAGCAGATGATTTCCGACAGCAATTACCGCTTTTCCGCCGCGCGCGCCTATTACGATCTGGTGATCAGCCGCCTGAAGGACCTGCGCGAACAGGAAGTGGGTGGCATGCAGACCATCAGTGAATTTCTGCGTCGCCGCCTGACGCCGGCCTATCGCACCTGTCAGTCGGTAAGCGGGCAACTGGATGATCTGTCGCAGCGGATCGACCGCGCCAGCGAACTGCTGCGCACCCGAGTGAATCTTACCCTGGAAGCGCAGAACCAGGATCTGCTGCAGTCGATGAACAAGCGCAGCAAACTGCAGCTGCAATTGCAGCAGGCGGTGGAAGGATTGTCGGTGGCGGCCATCAGTTATTACATGGTGGGGCTGGTGAAATACCTGGGGGAATTCCTGAAAGACCAGGGCTGGCTGGAACATCCGGCGCTGCTCACCGGCATCGCCGTGCCCTGCAGCATCGCCGTGGTCTGGTGGGGCCTGCGCCGGCTGCGCAAACGCATACAGGCGCCGGGTTCAGCGCAGGGTTGAAACCGTTATGCCGGACGTTATCTGTTCCTGAAAATCGGCTGCCAAATCCGCTTCGGATCAAGGCAATTCAGCGCGGGAATTTTGCTGTTGCGGCGATGGATTCGCGCTGTCCGGACGTGTATAGTAGCTCAGGTATACAGTGTAAGCTGAGTTTTTCATAACAAGAATCTACGGAGGACAACATGACAGCCAATACAGCAGCCGCCATCGATGGCGCATGGGATTTTGTGGTGAAGGTTCCCACCGGCGAACAGAAAAGCGTGGTGACCCTGAAATCCCAGGGCGACAAACTGACCGGCACCATGAACAGCGCAGAATACGGCGTGCAGGAAATCGAGGAAGGCAAGTACGACGGCGAAACTCTCACCTGGAAAAGCAAAACCACCAAGCCCATGAAACTGACGTTGACCTACACGGCCACGGTGGATGCCAATAACAATCTGAAAGGTTTCATCAAAGTGGCGATGGCCAAACTGCAATTCACCGGCACACCGATCGCGAAATAGTGGTTTGTGATCTGACCGTCTGGCGCAGCGCCTGTCGCTGTTGCCAGCGTGCCTGAAATCAGAAAGCATCAAATCAGAATACCTAAAGCCGGCTCGCTGTTAATACGAGTCCAAAGAAACCGGGCACATAAAAAACAAGGCACATTAAAAAAGCCGCATTGCGCGGCTTTTTTATTTTGGCACCGGCTAGGTTCAGCCGTAAAACAATTCCGGATTCGCCGCGATCTGTTTGCCAAGCGCCACGCTGTGCTGCCGCGCCGATCCCAGGATCACTTCATTTTTCTTCGCCCAGATAAAATAGCGGTGCAGCGGATAATCCAGATCCTGGCCGATGCCGCCGTGCAGGTGCAGGAACACATGTGCGGCCACATGACCGGACTCGCACAGCCAGAACTTGGCGACGCGGGCGGAGAGGGCAACGGTGTCCGCGTCGTTGTCGATATCTTCCAGTGCGCGCCAGACAATGCCTTGCAAGGCTTCCACCGCCATGTAACCGTCGGCGGCCTGTTGCGCCACCGCCTGGAACGACGACAATGAACGGCCGAACTGGGTGCGCTCGTTGGTGTAGCTCGCCGCGCGCTGCATGCCTTCGCGCAAAATACCCACCTGCTGCGCCGCCATCGCCACAAACACGCGTTGTGCCTGCCATTCCAGCAGCGTTTCCGCTTCATCGGCAATTGCCAGGGTGTTGGCGGCACTGATTTTCACCCGGTCGAAATGAATCTGGCCGGCAATTTCGCCGCTGCTGGCGCGCTGCTGCACGATGCGGATGCCCGCTGTATTGGCAGCGCAATAGCCTACCCAGTGGCTGCTGCCATTCAGTTTGGCCTGCACCAGAAAACCGTTGGCCACCGGCGCGTACAGACTCAGACTGCTGCTGCCGTTCAGTTCCCAGCCGCTGCTGGTGGCAGTGGCTTTCAGCGGAGTGAAATCCTGCAAGCCGTCGTAAGGGCGGACCGGCACGAGAATGGCTTCACCGCTCGCGAGCGTCGGAACCAGGCTGCGTTTCAGTTCGTCCGGCGCGAAGCGGGCGATCGGCATGGCACAGGCCACGACGGATTCCAGCAGCGGCACCGGTGCAACGGATCTGCCTTGCGCTTCCAGCACCAGGCTCAGTTCCAGCAGGCCCATGTCCGAGCCGCCCAGTTCTGCCGGCAGCGTGGCCGCCAGCAATCCGGCGCCGGCCAGTTGCGCCCACAGTTCTGCATGGAACGGTTGCGCAGTTTTGAATAACGCGCGGATCTGTTCGTCGCCGCAAAGATCGCGGAACATGCGGTCGGCAACATCCTTGATCGCCAGCTGGTCTTCACTGTAATTGAAATTCACGCGTCGACTCCTGCTGTATCAAACGATCGTATTGGGCATGCCCAGGCCAAAGGTCGCGGTCATCGACCGCATTACTTCCAGCACACCGCCGCCCACGGTCATGATCTGCGCGGCGCGGTAGTCGTATTCCAGATGGCCGGAGAAAATCGCATCGGCGCTTTCGTACTGCACGGCGGCATCGTCGCCCGCCAGTTCGCACAGTGCCCGCAGCACGCGGATCTGTTCCAGCGTGTTCAGCACCTTCGAGCCGGATGCCAGCGCCACGTCGATTTTGTGGGTGTCCACATTGTTGGCGTTGCGCAGGTTGAGCACTTCCATGGATTCCAGGCGGGCATAGAGTTCGCCGATCTGCTGCTGCACAGTGGGATCGTCGAGCCGGCGTTTGCCGCTGGCATCGGGCCGCGCCAGTCTTTTCAGCACATAGCCGAATTGCTTGCGCGCGATCACGGTCATGGCTGCCAGCACGATGCGCTCGTGATTCAGCTGCGATGTAATGGCTTTCCAGCCGCCGTTGACTTTGCCCACCACGCGATTGGCTGGCACTTTCACGTTGGTGTAATAGGTGACGTTGGTGTCGACGCCCGCCACGGTGTGGATCGGTGCGTGGCTGTAGCCGGGGTCCTTGGCGTCGACGATGAACAGGGTGATGCCGTCGGAGGGGCGCTTGCCGTCGCTGCTGGTGCGCGCGGCGAGCCAGATGTAATCGCAATCGTGGCCGGCGCTGGTCCACACCTTGCTGCCGTTGATGATCCAGTTTTCGCCGTCGAATTCGGCTTTGGTTTTCAGCGATGCCAGATCGGTGCCGGAGCCGGGTTCGGAGTAGCCGATGGCGAAGATGCATTTGCCGGCGGCGATCTGGGGCAGGAAAAACTGTTTCTGCTCGTCGGTGCCGAACGCCATGATGGACGGGGCCACCGAGTTAAGGGTGATCAGCGGGAACGGTGTGTGGGTTTTCCATGCTTCCTCGAACAGGATCAGCTGTTCGACAGCGGTGTAGTTCTTGCCGCCGTATTCAGAGGACCAGCCCAGGGTCAGCATGCCGTCGCGGCCCAGCTGTTCCACCAGGCCACGGAAGATCGGGCCGCCTTCCTTGCCCATGCAGGCCGCCACCTTTTCAGGCGTCATCAGGCCGCTGAAGTAGTCTCGCAACTGCAGGCGCAGGGCGGTTTGTTCCTGGCTGTATCGAGTTTCCATCGTGGTCGTCGTTCTGGCTTGGAAGGGGGAAAGCGCCGGGCTGGGCTCTCAGTTGGATGAATGGTAACAAATTATGCAACTATTATGCAATAGCATTGCATAATAGTGATCATGCGGTTACGCCTTGCGCCCGAACATCTTCGCCCAAATGTTCTGCACCTGTTGTGCCGGCAGCAGGCGGTGCAGCCAGGGCAGGGGTGCCACGCCGGGTCCGATCAGATACGACAGCTTCATCCGCCGCGCGCAGATCATTTGCCGGTAGACCCGTTCGGCAAATTCCGGTGGTGAATAGAACTTGAAATTATCACCCACCGCCGTGGGGCCATCGACAAAATGGCGCTGGTATTCTTCCCGCAGAGGTTCCGGAATGGCGTTCCACTGGCCGGCTTTCACCTCTTCGCCAAAGGCCACCATCGGCGTATCCACGCCACCGGGTTCCAGCGACGCCACCTGCACGCCGAACGGCGCCATTTCCATCCGCAGGTGATTGGTCAATGCCTTCAGTGCGGTTTTGGAAACCGGATAGGCGGAACCCATTGGCAGTGTCATGTACACGGAGGCGGACGTGGTGTTGATGATGCGGCCCCGCGCCTGCCGCAGCTGCGGCATGAAGGCCTGCACCACCTGCAGCGGGCCCCAGAAATTCACTTCGAAGGTTTTGCGGTAGTCGTCCATGTTGGGTGCTTCGGCGACGCCGCAATTGCCCGCAAAGCCCGCGTTGTTGATCAGCAGATCCAGCTGGTCGCCCGTCATCTTGCCGATCAGGCTGGCGGCGGCTTTTACCTCCTGGGGATCGGTGACGTCGCACTTCACCGCTGTGACATTCGGCTTGCCGTTCCAGCTGGCCTTGTCCGGGCTGCCACTGTGGTAGCCCGCAAATACCTGCCAGCCTTCCGCCTGCAGTTTGTTGACGAGCCCTTCACCAATGCCGGTGGCTGATCCGGTGACGAATGCGGTTTTCATGCGGGAAATGCCCTGTGGTCAATGTCGTGCCTGGATGTCAGTGTGCGAACGGACAGCCGGCCGCCGGGGCGGCACCGGGTGTTGCCGCGTGCGCGGGCTGGCTGTGTTCCTGCGGCAGTTCCGCACACAGCGCGGCGTACTGCCCGGCGCGACGGCCGGAAAACACGCCGTCGGCAATCGACAGCCCGCTGATATACGCGTTGGACGCCACGCCGATCGCGGTGCGGCCGGCGGCAAACAGGCCGCGGATCGGCGCGCCGGTTTCCTTGAGCACGGCGCCGGTTTTCTCGCACACACGCAAACCGCCCAGCGTAATCACCGAGGTGATGTCGCCCTTGCCCACTGACAGATTGATCGCATGGAAGGGTGCCTGTATCAGTTCGTGCATGTCTTCGGTTTTCTTGCCCAGTGCATCGGGTTTTTCTCCGCGCGCGACGGCGTTGTAATCGGCGATGGTTTGTTGCAGCCGCACCGGATCGATCTTGCAGCGTTGTGCCAGTGCTTCCAGTGTGTCGGCGTGTTTGGCCATTCGCAGTGCGCCCTTGGCCTGCAGCCAGGTGACGAAGCGGGCGTTGTCGAGATTCAGGTTGGCGACGCTCTTTTTGAACAGCACGTCATCCAGAATCAGGATGCACTCGCCGTTGTGGTCTTCCATCATCTTGGTGCCGATGGTGGCGCCGTACAGGGACTCGTTGATATAGCGCTGGCCTTGCGTGTCCACCAGGGCGGACTTGGGCCAGTCGGCTGGCGGATTGATGAAACGCCACGCGGTGGCCGTGCCCAGCCGTTCCGCGACGCCGCCCACACTCACGCCCAGGGCGATGCCGGCGCCGGTGTCGCCGGTGGTGCCCAGGCGCATGGCGCGGCGGTATTTCGGCAGGTATTTTTCCGTCATGTCCTTGTTGAGGATGAAACCGCCGCTGGCAAGCACCACGCCACCCTTGGCGCGGTAGCGCACGGTGCGGCCGAATTGCCGTTCCAGCTGTTCCACTTTCTGGCGCAGCCCTTTGGCCGCCGGCGCGTAATAGATCTGCGCGTAATTGGCCAGAGTGGAATAGAGGCGATGCAGAAAACCGGCGCGGCCTTTGGCTGGAATCTGTTTGGCTTCCACGCCCACCACGTCGCCGCGATCGTTCACCAGCAGGCGCGTCACCTGCGTTTGCAGCAGCGGAATCACGCCTTTTTTGCGCGCGCTTTTCAGCAGCGGGCCAACAAACGCCGGGCCGAATGCGGTTAAGCGCTTGATGCCGTCGGCCAGATGGCCGCGCGGGGCCGGTTTGGCCAGGTCGGCACAGGCAATTTCATTGCCGGAAAAATACAGGCTGTTGCCGTGCACGGGATAACTGGTTTTGCTGGGAAACAGCTTGCCGGAGTAGCGCACGCCGTTGGCGATGACCCAATCGAAATTGGCGGGGCTGTCGGTGCAGAATTTTTGCAGGGTTTCCGGTTTCACCGCTGCCTGCACTTCGGTTTGCAGGTAGCGGAACATGGCGTCGGCGCTGTCGTCCACACCCAGTTTTTTCTGCAGTGATGTACCGCCACCGGCATACAGCACGCTGCCGCTGCGGGCCGTGGTGCCGCCGCCGGTGAAGCGGTCGATGGCGCCCACCCGCATGCCCCGGTCCGCCGCTTCGATGGCCGCGGACACGCCCGCCGCCCCCAGGCCCACCACGATCACGTCGAATTTGTCAGTCCACGGGGTGCTATGCTCGTTCACCACCTGCGGACTTTCCACGCCGGTGCCGGGCAATTCGCTCAATTGGGTCGCAAGGCTTTGATTCATGGCGGATCCTGTTCGTTCTTGTGCTGGCCGGAAGGATGGCGGTTGCGCCAGTTTAACATTATGCGATAATATTGCAAAAATAAGTGCATAAATAGTCCGGGCAGGCCGAATCGCCTTTTATCACGTGTTCCCACACACGTTTCAGTCGCAGTTCCAGGACCATTAGCAGTTCCATGACCATTGGCAGTTCCATCAATGAGGAAGCCCCGTGAACAAGCTGGATCTTTCCGACAACAAGAATCGCATTCTGCCCAAGCTGCTGACGTTGCAGGCTGAGCAGGCGGGGACCACCGAATTCCTGATCACCGACGAGCGCCGGCTGACCTTCGCCGAGGCAGAGCAGCTGGCCAACGCCATGGCGGCCGGTCTGCGCGAACTGGGCGTGCAGAAGGACGACCGGGTTGCGTTCTACCTGGACAACGGCTGGGAGCCGGTGCTGATCGCGCTGGCGGTGAACAAGCTGGGCGCCGTGTGGGTGCCGCTGAACACCGATTACAAGGGCGCCTGGTTGAGTGAAACCATCGAGCGCAGCCGCTGCAAAGTTCTCGTCACCGAAACTGCGTTGCAGGATCGCATCATCGAAGTGCAGTCGGTACTGAAGGATGTGAAGACCGTGGTGAAGGGCGCGGCGGAAGAAATCAGACTGCCCGGCGCCATCAGTTTTGATTCGCTGTGCGATCACACGCCCATCGTGCCGGATTACAGCGGCATGAATTACGGCGACACCTGCGCGATCCTGTGGACGTCGGGCACCACCGGCAAATCCAAGGGCGTGCTGCAAAGCCACAACAGCTGGATTCGCCCCATCGCGGAAGCGGCTTCGATCTATTTCAATTCCCAGCCGGGCGACGTGATCTACAACGTGCTGCCGCTGTACAACTCTGGCGCCTGGATTACCGCGATTTTCCGCGCGCTGTACGAAGGCATTCCGGTCGTGATCGAAAAACGTTTTTCGGTGACGACGTTCTGGGACCGGGTGCGTCACTTCGGCGCCACGCAAACCTTCACCCTGGGCGCCATGCACATCTTTTTGTGGAACGCGCCGGCACAGGAATCCGATCGCGACCATCCGCTGCGTGTGGCGCAAATGGTGCCGATGCCGGAACAATTGCGCGAACCTTTCGCCAAGCGTTTCGGTGTGGAGTTGCTGCCGATGGGCCTGGGCCAGAGCGAAGTGATGGTCGTGTTCACGCCCGCCCACCACATGGGCAAGATTCCGTTCGCCAGCCTGGGCCATCCGCTGCCGGACATGGAAATTGCGCTGCTGGATGACAACAACCAGCCGGTGGCAGAAGGTGAAGTGGGCGAGATCTGCCTGAAACCGCTGAAGCCTTTCATTATTTTCAATGGCTATTTCGATGATCCGGCGGCCACCGCCGACGCGTTCCATGACGGCTGGTATCACACCGGCGACATGGGCAAGTACGCCGCCGGAGCCTACTGGTTTGTCGACCGCAAAAAAGACGCGCTGCGTTATGCCGGCCGCAATATTTCCTCGATGGAAGTGGAGATGATCGTGCGCAAGCATCCGGCGGTGAAGGATGTGGCGGCGTTCGGTATTCCGTCGAAAGAAGTGCCGGGCGAATCGGAGCTGGCGCTGCATGTGGTGCTGAAGCCGGACGCGCAGACTACCTCTTACGAGGAACTTGCGGCGTTCATCAATAACAACGCACCCTATTATTTCGTGCCCCAGTACATGGAATTTGTCGACACCCTGCCGTACACGCCCACCAACAAGGTGCAGAAGTTCAAGCTGCGGGAGCAGGGTGTTGGCCCCAATACCTGGGTGCTGAAGAAATCCGGTTATCAGGTACAACGCTGAATGGATGATTTCCAGTTGATCCAGCTGTCGCTGGAACAGAATGCAGAGGCGCTGGGTGATCCCACCGCCGCTGTTTTCGCGCAGATGTATGAACGCTTTCCGGCGCTGAATCACTTTCGCAGTGACGACAGCAGCTGGGAGCAGTACATGATGCAGGAAATCCTCACAAACCTGCTGCAGTTCGCCGATGACCCCGACAGCGCCATGAACACCATTCGCGACATGACGTCGCACCATCGCCTGATCGGCCTGCCGCTGGACGTCTTCAAGGGCATGTACCGGACCCTGTTCGAACTGTTCAGCCCGGCCTTCACGGGCGAACAGCGCGAAGGCATGGTGCAGGCCTGGGAGCGTCTGCTGCAGCGTATTGATTCCTGCGTCGATAATTGCCCGCCCTGAGGGCTCGCCAGCGATTCCGCGCGGCCCTTGTTCTTGTGCTTTACTTGTACCTGTCTTGATGATTTTATAAACTGCGCCGGCAATATCAGGTCATTGATTTCATTGGCTTTCGTTGCGGGGCGGTTTTCCCTGGATGAAGCTGATGTGGTATCGCACTTTTGGTGTGCTGCTGTTGTGGTGGGCGCTGCACCGCCTGGCCAGTGCTGCTTTGCCGGTGCCGGTGGCGCCCGACATTGAGCAGCAAAGCCTGTCGGCGGGAATCACCTATCGCGAGGATGTCGACGGCGGGCTGGATCTGCAGCAGGTGATCGCCAGCCGTGCTTCGTCCGCTGGCTGGCAGTCGGCCGGTGCCAGCGTGCCCAACCTGGGCTTTTCCCGTTCCCCTTTCTGGTTTCACCTGCAATTGCAGAACACGGCCGGCGTGCCGTTACAGCGTCTGCTGGAAGTCGAGTACGCCCTGCTGGATACGGTGGACCTGTACGTGGTGCAGTCGGGAGCAGAGTTGCAGCACAGCCTGGCAGGCAACCGTGTTCTATTTGCCACCCGCGTCATTCCCCACCGCCATCTGCTGTTTCCGCTGACACTGGAACCCCATGCCACGGTCGATCTTTACCTGCGGGTCAAGAGTGCGTATGGCATGCAGGTGCCGCTGACGTTGTGGCAGGAACGTGCCTTCTGGGTGACGGATCAGCAGCGGTTGGGCTGGCAGTTCCTGTATTACGGCCTGATCGCCGTGATGGTGCTCTACAACCTGTTTCTGGCCTGGGGCGTGCGGGACGCGATTTACCTGTACTACGTGCTCATGGTGGCCAGTGTGGGCCTGTTCCAGATGATCCTGCACGGGGCCGCCTTCCAGTTCCTGTGGCCGGGCCTGCCCGAGTGGAATGCACTTGGCATCGCGATTCTCACACCGGTGGCCAATGCCTTTTCATCGCTGTTTGCGAACGGGATTCTGCGCATCCGCGAACACTTTCCCCGCCATTATGCCGTGCAGATGCTGCAGGTATGGCTGACGCCGGTGCTGATACTGGCCAGTGTCCTGATGCCACCGGATCTGGTGATGCCGTTTTCCACCGCGCTGGTATTTCTGACGGTATCGGCAACGGGCAGCGCGGCCGTGCAACGCTGGCGGAACGGTGGCCAGGAAGCACGCTATTTTCTGGTGGCCTGGATTGTGTTTCTGCTCGGCTGCCTGGTGATGGCGCTGAGCAAATTCGGCGTGCTGCCTTACAACTGGTTCACTGAAAACACCATGCAGATCGGGTCGGGCATCGAGACCATTCTGTTGTCGCTGGCGCTGGCGACCCGGATCAACCGGTTGCAGGAAGGCCAGCTGGCGCTGGAGCGGGAACAGCTGGCGTCGAGCCAGAAGGCCATTGCCGCCGAAGCCAGGGCGATCGAGGCGCGTTATGAAAGCAAGGCCAAGAGCGATTTTCTGGCGGTGATGAGCCATGAAATCCGCACGCCCATGAACGGCGTGCTGGGCATGCTGGAACTGCTGCGCGACACGCCGCTGGATGGCCGGCAGAGTGAAATGGTGGCGACCGTGCAGAGTTCCGGCAAGCTGCTGCTGAACATCATCAACGACATTCTGGATTTCTCCAAGATCGAAGCGGGCCGGATGGAACTGGAAAATATTCCATTCAGCCTGCGCCAGACGTTGCAGGATGCGCTGGCGATCAATGCGACGAGTGCCAGCGAGAAAAATCTGCTGATGGCCTGGTATGTGGACCCGATGCTGGCGGATACGCTGGTGGGTGATCCCACCCGCATCAAGCAGGTGTTGTTCAATCTGCTGACGAACGCCAT
>JBMOPR010000597.1:629-10939 GCA_049323075.1 Pseudomonadota bacterium | reverse complement strand
GAAACCGATGAACAGAGAGAGCACGCAAACAAAATAACCGATGTAGCGCAATACCAGACGACCCGCCGGCACCGGCTCCAGGGTATTGGCATCCAGTATTTTCGCCCGGAACACCATTTTGCCCGGCGTAGCCGCATACTTCACCCAGAAGCCCAGGATGATCACAAACGGCAGCACTATCTGCAGCACGGTGCCCATCAGGCTGTCCAGCACGCTTTCATCCAGTCCGGTCGCCAGAACCACTACGAACGCCAGGATGAAAAACAGCACGAACATCCAGATGTTGTCGATGATGGACGCCACCACCCGCATCCAGAAACCGACGTATTCAACGTCCTGCAGGGGTTGATTCAGATCCGCGCCAGGCGAACCGTACACATTACTCATTGCATGCTCCTTGATGGATTGACCTGCTCTTGAGTGTAGTGCGAAAAACGCAACTCAACCGGTCCGCTTGGGGCGACGCCCTTCAGCTCACCACCGGCACCAGCGCTTTAACCAGTGCCGCGCACTCTTCGTCAGTGCCCACAGTGATACGTAAATGCTGGTCGATCCGCGGCAGTTTGAAGTGGCGCACGATGATGGATTTCTCCCGCAGCGCCGCCGCGATCTTGTCGGCACTGTGGCGCGGGTGGCGGGCAAACACGAAATTCGCTGCCGACGGCACCACCTCAAAACCCAGTTGTTCCAGCTGCTGCACCAGCACCGCACGCGTCTGCATGATCCGCTCGCAGGTGGAAACGAAATAGGCCTCGTCCTCCAGCGCCGCCACCGCGCCCTTCAGCGCGAAACGGTCCAGCGGGTAGGAATTGAAACTGTCCTTCACCCGCTCCAGTCCTTCGATCAGTTTGGCCTGACCCACGGCAAAACCCACCCGCAGTCCGGCCAGGGAACGGGATTTGGAAAAGGTCTGCACCACCAGCAGGTTCGGGTAACGGTCCACCAGCGGAATCGCACTCTGGCCACCGAAATCCACATAGGCCTCATCCACCACCACCACCGAGCGCGGGTGCGCCTGCAGCAGCTGTTCGATCGCATCCAGCGCCAGCAGTTTGCCGGTGGGCGCGTTCGGATTGGGGAAAATGATGCCACCATTGGGCCGGGCATAATCCTCCAGCGCGATGGAAAAATCCTCCCGCAGCGGAATGGTCTGGAATGCGATCTGGTACAGCTGGCAATAGACCGGATAGAAGCTGTAGGAAATGTCGGGAAACAGCAGCGGCTGGTCATGCTTCAGCAGCGCCTGGAACGTGTGGGCCAGCACTTCGTCCGACCCGTTGCCGACAAACACCTGCTGCGGGGTCAGGCCGTGCCGCCGCGCCACCGCCGCTTTCAGTTCGGCGCCGGTGGGATCCGGGTACAGACGCAGGGAATCGGCCACCTCGGCCTGCAGCGCCTGCAGTACTTTGGGCGACGGGCCATAGGGGTTTTCATTGGTATTCAGCTTGATCAGGTTGGACAGCTTCGGCTGCTCGCCCGGCACATAGGGTTTCAGGCTGTGCACCACCGGGCTCCAGAATTCACTCACGGCAACAATCTCGCAGGGCAAATGTGGCTTGGAAAGCTGGCCAGCATACCATCCCGTGACGCAGCTCAACACCCTGGGCCCCGGGAACCACTAGCTTTCCGACTATAAGCCGCAGGAGTCCCCGTCATGACCGTTGCCACCACCCACAGCCTCATCGACCTCGTCAGCCAGTTCCACCGCCAGCTGGCGCAACACTGCAGCCAGACCGCGCGCCTCAACCAGGACGAACGGGTCCGGCTGTTGCTGGATTACGTCGGCCGCCACGAAAGCCATCTGGCGGAAGCACTGCAGTCCTACGAAAACCAGGCCCGCGAAAAGATCCTCGCCACCTGGTTTCGCAATGCGCCCACCGACGTCCTGCCGCGCCTCGACCAGCATGCCCTCAACGCCACCAGCACCGTGGAGGATGTGATCAATTGGGCTGTGGAGATGGACAATGCCATCATCAGTTTCTATCGCACCCTGGCAGCAGAGGCGGAAACCCCCGACCTGAAAAAGGTGCTGGACAATCTCCTGGCCATGGAAGAGCGCGAACAACACCGCATGGTTCGTTCAGCTCTGCGGATTCAGGATTTCTGAAGCAGAAAAGGAAGGGGGGAACCGCCCCGGCTGGAGCGGTTCCCGCAGAACGCCGTGTTCAGTGGAACGGGAACAGGTAGTTCATCCAGGACGCCATCCGCAGCAGGATCTTGCGCATGATGGCCACATGATGGAAGTGCTTGCTGTACACCGCCGCCTGGCCAAAGGAGCCACCCGGCATCTTCTGGGCGTACTGTTCGAAGCGGGGATCGGTAATGTCGATCACTACCGGCACCCGGCCCGGCACCGATGGCCCCTGCAGCGAGAGAAGATTGCCGCCGGACTGCAACTGCCCTTCCCCCATCACCGGCATGACCTGCCGCACTTTTCCGCTGAAGACCTCGCCAGGCAATCCATCATAGGTCACCTCGGCATCATCGCCAGGCACCAGTCGCAGCAGGCTGTTCTGCCGGAACCAGGCCACAATGAAATGGGATTCCTGCGGCACGAACACCATCAGGGGCCGCAGCGGCATCGGCACCGCCATCAAGCCCGGACGGGCGAACAGCTGGATTACATAGCCCTTCGACGGAGCCGTCACCGTGGTGCGGGTCAGATCATATTCGGCGTTGGCCAGATCCGGTATCAGCCGGTCCACCTGGCCCTGGGCCAGATCCAGGTCCCGCTGGGCCAGGGCACCGCGCGCCACCAGCTGGCGGGCACGGTCCAGATCCAGCTTCGCTGACTTCAGCTGCGCCTTTAACGACGCCACCTTGTTCTGGTAAGGCACCGGATCGATGCGAAACAGCACGTCGCCTTTTTCCAGCAGCTGGTTACCTTCCACCGGCACCTCAGTCAAGATGCCCTTCACCGGCGCCACGATCGGTGTGGTAATGAAATAGGTACGACTGATTTCCGAAAACGGATGGTTGTAATTCATGGCGAAGATCAGCGCCCCGATCAGCACCACGCCGCCCAGCACGGCGGTGGGAACACTCCATTTGTTGAGCGGGATACGGAAAATCTTGAAGATCGCGATACACAGGGCGGTGTACGTCAGAATCAGTAACAGATCCATTATTGCGACTCCCCTTCCTGCGCTACAGATGTGACTGCGGCGGGCGCTGCGACGGCAGCCGTTCTGGATTGCTCCAGCGCATCGATGCGCGCGCGCAGGCCCGCCAGTTCGTTCATCAGCTCATCCTTGCCCGACGCGCCATCGGCACCGCCAAACCCCCAGCCCCGGTCGGCGCGGTACAGCGTGGCCCAGATCCACAGGAACGGCCAGATCGCATGCAATGTCAGCAGGCTGACCCAGCCCGCAACATGGATGGCATCCTGGTGCGGATGATTGCGGTGCTTCGCAATGTCATAGGGAATATCGTGAATCACAATGATCCCGTAGAAGAGGGTGATTGCGGCAAATATCAGAATGCCGAGCGCGACATATTCCAGCATGTAGACTTTTCTCCGCCCTGAGATCGGGTCCGTGGATGGAAAAACCATACCCATGATATACGTTGCACGGGCACGGCTACAATCAAGGCTCGGACAGCCTTCATCTTGCTGCAAGGAAACGGTAATGAAACAGTTGCTGCTGGTCGCCCACGCACCCTCCCCCAACACCGGCGCCATGGTACAGGCTGTGCTGCGCGGTGCCGGCCATCCGGACATCAGCGGTGTACAGGTTCGTCACATACCCCCCCTGCAGGCCCAGCCGGACGACGTGCTGCAAGCCGACGCGCTGATTCTGGGCACCACGGAAAACCTGGGTTACATGAGCGGGGCGCTGAAGGATTTTTTCGACCGGATTTATTACCCCTGCCTGGAACAGACCCAGGGCAAGCCGTTCGCGTTTTACATTCGCGCCGGCCACGACGGCACCGGCACCCGCCGCGCCATCGAATCCATCACCACGGGGCTGCGCTGGCGTTGCGTGCAGGAACCGTTGCTATGCCGTGGCCCGTGGCAGGACAGCTTTCTGGAGCAGTGCGAGCAGCTGGGAATGACCATGGCCGCCAGCCTGGAGGCCGGCATCATCTGATCCACCACTGCGCTTCCCGCATCAGGCCGCTTCCTGCATTTCCACCGCGCCCACGAACAGCGCCGCGATCAGGTCGGACTGGGTGACGATTCCCACCAGCCGACGCTCGTCGTTCACCACCGGCACATGGTGCAGCCCCTTGTCCGACAGCAGCGGCACCAGCAACGCAATGAGATCATTTTCATTCACCGTGAACGCGGGCTGCGCCATGATCTGCCCTACGGCCTCGGGCTTGTGGGTGTGCACGGTGGTGGAGCGGCGCACGAATTCAATCAGCTTGTCGGCAAAACCACGATACGTTTTCAGATCCGCCCGCTTCAGAAAGTCCACCAGCGACAGCACGCCGATCACCCGCCGTGCCTTGTCGATCACCGGCAGGATCTTCACCTTGTGCAGCCGCAGCAGCGCCCAGGCCTCTTCCAGATCCGTGCCGTATTCCACCGTGATCACGTCCTTCGACATGATGTCGCGCACGCGGATTTCGCCGAACTTGCGCACATGAGCCTTCTGCTGTGCCTGCAGGTATACGCGGGTCAGATCATTTTCGGTGACGTTGAGGTAAGCGCCGTATTCCCTCAACGCCTCCTGCAGGTCATGCCCGCTGATGCCGAGCCGCGCCAGCGGGCTGGGATCGTCGTGGTGGTGGCGCACATCCGACCGCGCCATGGGTTTCACGGGGTATTCCTTTTTCAGAATCCATTTATGTGCCACCAGCACGATCCCCAGCAGGGTGATCACATTGATCAGCACGGGAAACACCACATAGGAATAATCCAGCACCTGCTGGTCGCGGGCGATGATGGGCACCAGCGCGGCAGCACCACCGGGCGGATGCAGGCAGTTCAACAGGTACATGGCGCCCAGGCTCAGGCTCACGGTGAGGGCGGCGGCCAGGTAGAAATCGTCCACGGCCTGCGCACAGGCCACGCCGATCACCGCCGGCACCAGATGCCCGGCCACGAACGGATAGGGCTGTGCCAGCGGGCTGTTGGGAATCACCAGCAGCAGCAACGCCGAAGCACCCATGGACGCCACCAGCACCAGATGCTGGTAAGGATGCACAAACTGCTGCCCCACGCGGCCCACGATCAGGATCGCCACAAAGGTCAGCAGGGACGTGATGAACTGTTCCCGCCGGGACAGAGTGCTGGGCCAGCGGGCGAACAGGGCGCGCAGGTAATTCGTCATGGCAGGGGGTTCCGTACCGCAGTCAGGGCCTGACTCTACGGTAGTGGTCACTGCGCCGGCGGCCAATGCCTCCGAAGGGTTAGCGGGGATACCTACGCCTTGCCAATATACCCTACCGGGTATAGTATTAAGCTAATACCTTTACGGAGCCGGCGTGCGATGCAAGGCCATGACACCACCACCCGTGCCGCGGTCAACAACCGCCTGGCACGTATCGAAGGTCAGATCCGCGGCATCCGCCGCCTGATCGACGAGGAAGCGGACTGCGAAAAGATCGCACAGCAGATGGCCGCCGCCCGCAAGGCACTGGACAAGGCCTTTCACGAGATGCTGGCCTGCATGATCGAGCACGACGTGCTGCAGCAGCGCAACGATGCCGACGCCAGCCGCCAGATGGCGCAGATTCGCGATCTGCTCAGCAAATATGCCTGAGGCAACAATGCCCGGGCCGCAACCGGAATTCCGCAATCCAACCCAGGAGACCGCACCATGAAAATGACCATTAACCAGGGATTACGCGCCATGGCCGGCTTTTTCGTTCTGCTCAGCGTGGCGCTGGGCTGGTACGTCCACCCGGGCTTTTTCCTGTTCACCGCGTTCGTCGGCCTGAACCTGCTGCAAAGCGCGTTCACCGGCTGGTGTCCGGCCATGTGGATGCTGGGAAAGGCGGGTTTCCGCAAGGAAGTGCCGGTGGATGGCGGCGACGCCTGCTGTAAGTAAATATCAGCGGCGTTCTGTACCGACGCCTTTACTGGCAGCGGCACTTTCAACCCGGAGAGCAGCGCAGTCCCCCGCTAGCAAATGCCGCATCGAACGTGGTTTTCGATCCACCGGATCATGACTGCAACAGCACGCAGCATGCGTGAGGGAGATGCTCCATGGCATATATCGTCATACTCGGCGCCGGTTTGGGTGGCATGCCGGCGGCTTATGAAATGCGCGCGGCTGTAGGCAGGGAGCACAAGATCACCGTGGTGAACGAGCGGCCGGACTTCCAGTTCGTGCCCTCGAACCCCTGGATTGCCTTAGGCACCCGTCAGCGCAAACAGACCAGTTTCCCCATCGGTCCGGTACTGGCGAAAAAAGGCATCGATTTCGTGGCGACGCGGGCCGAGCGCATCGATCCGGTGGCGAAAACCCTGCACTG
The DNA here is from genome assembly GCA_049323075.1 of Pseudomonadota bacterium. Lineage (GTDB taxonomy): Bacteria > Pseudomonadota > Gammaproteobacteria > Pseudomonadales > Ketobacteraceae > Ch67. Next base: position 4,513 of record JBMOPR010000597.1, on the reverse strand, counting down.
CGCCGACGGCCAGACGCTCCACTACGACCATCTGATCATCACCACCGGCCCGCGGCTGGCCTTCGACCAGATTCCCGGCGCCGGCCCCCACGGCGGCTTCACCCAGTCGGTCTGCACGCTGGATCATGCCGAACTGGCCCATTCCGATTTTGAGAAACTGGCGCAGAATCCCGGCCCGGTGATCGTCGGTGCCCTGCCCGGCGCCAGCTGTTTCGGCCCGGCCTATGAATACGCCCTGATTCTCGACACCGAACTGAAAAAACGGAAGATCCGCAACAAGATACCGATCCTGTTCGTCACCGCCGAGCCCTACATCGGCCACATGGGCCTGGGCGGCGTGGGCGATTCCAAAGGCATGCTGGAAAGCGAATTCCGCACCCGCCACATCAAGTGGATCACCAATGCGAAAACCACCAGGGCGGAAGCGGGCAAGCTGTTCGTTGATGAACTGGACGACAGCGGCAAGCTGAAGCAGCAGCATGAACTGCCGTTCGCCCACAGCATGATGATTCCGCCGTTTACCGGTGTGGACGCAGTGGCGCAGGTGGAAGGCCTGTGCAATCCGAAAGGCTTCGTCATCATCAACGACTACCAGCAGAGCCCGAAATATCCCGAGATCTGGTCTGCCGGCGTGTGTGTGGCGATTCCACCGGTGGAAACCACGCCGGTGCCCTGCGGCACGCCGAAAACCGGGTACATGATCGAGTCCATGGTGACGGCGATCGTGCACAACATCCGCGACGTGCTGGCCGGTGGACAACCCAGCCATCGCGGCACGCTGGCGGCCCTTTGTCTGGCAGACATGGGCGATACCGGCGCTGCGTTTGTGGCGATTCCGCAGATTCCTCCGCGCAACGTCACCTGGTTCCGCAAGGGCCTGTGGGTGCACTGGGCGAAAGTGGCGTTCGAAAAATACTTCATCCACAAAATGAAAACCGGCTCGAGTGAGCCGGTCTATGAAAAGTACGTGCTGCGTCTGCTGGGCATTCGCCGGCTGGACGAGGAGAAATAATCCGCGCCGGTCTCGCGTTCTCCAGCCAGTTCAGTCCAGCCGGTTCAGCGTCGGCGGCGGCAGCGAGGCCATCAGGTTTTTCAGGCCCTCGCTCCACTGCTGGCGCAGGCTCATCAGATAGCCGTCGTCTTCATACAGACGCTGACGCACATGCAGCGCAAACTGATCCACGCGGTACACCGCCATATCCAGCGGCAATCCCACCGACAGATTACTTTTCATGGTGGAATCAAATGAAATCAGTCCGCACTTGAGCGCCTCTTCCAGCGACGTGTTGTAACGCAGCGCGCGGTCGAGAATCGGTTTGCCGTACTTGGATTCGCCAATCTGGAAATAGGGCGTGTCGCAGGTGGCCTCGATGAAATTGCCCTGCGGATAGATATTGAAAAGCCGCATGCCTTCGCCACGGATCTGCCCGCCCAGGATCAGCGAGCAACTGAAATCCACCCCTTGCGACTGCTGGCCCTGGGCATCGCGGGCCACCACTTCACGCATGGTCTGGCCCACCATCTCGGCGGCCTCGTACAGGGATTTCACCGTGAGAATGTTGTGCTCGGCATCCTTGATGCGGGCATTGAGCAGGCTGACGATGCTTTGCGTGGTCGCCAGATTGCCGGCACTCATCATCACCAGCACCCGCTCATCATGTTTGGTGAAGAAATACATTTTCTGGAAGGTGGCGATATGGTCCACGCCGGCGTTGGTGCGGGAATCCGACAGGAAAATCATGCCGCTATCCAGTTTCATGGCCACGCAATATGTCATTTCGATTCACTCTTCCACAGGCAGGCCGATGATTTTACACCAGCCCCTCACCCCCCACTAAACACTTTCCCGGGCAGGCAGAGCCCTTACAAAAATTAAGCCAACACAGGCTGCATTGGTGAATACCCGAGTAATCCGCTAGAATTGCGCTGTTTTTTCACCGCGCAGTCGTCGTCCCTCATATGCATGCAGCCAAATCCCTGTTCACCTATCCGCGCTACTGGGCGGAGTGCTTCGGCACTGCACCGTTTTTGCCCATGTCACGGCAGGAAATGGAAACCCTCGGCTGGGACAGCTGCGATGTCATCATCATCAGCGGCGACGCCTATGTGGATCACCCCAGCTTCGGCATGGCGGTGATCGGCAGGTTATTGGAATCACAGGGATTTCGCGTGGGCATCATCGCCCAGCCGGACTGGAATTCCGCCGAGCCGTTCCGCGCCCTGGGCAAGCCCAACCTGTTTTTTGCAGTGTCGGCGGGGAACATGGATTCCATGATCAACCGCTACACCGCCGACCTGAAACTGCGCCACGACGACGCCTACACCCCGAACAACGAAGGCGGCAAACGCCCGGACCGTGCGGTGATCGTGTATAGCCAGCGCTGCCGCGAAGCCTACAAAGACGTGCCAGTCATGGTAGGTGGTATCGAAGCCAGCCTGCGCCGCATCGCCCATTACGACTACTGGTCGGACAAGGTGCGCCGGTCGGTGCTGATGGACGCCAAGGCCGACATCCTGGTGTACGGCAACGCCGAGCGCGCCGTGGTGGAAGTGGCCCACCGGGTCGCCGCCGGGCAGGAAATGAAGGAAATCCGCGACGTGCGCGGCACCGCCTGCCTGCTGCAGGAACTGCCGACCGACTGGGAGGTGAAGGATTCCACCCGCATCGACACCCCCGGACGCGTCGACCCGCACAAGAATCCCTACCACTGGGAAGGCGAGGCGGAAGAAAAAGCCGCCCCCTGCGCGACCGGGGAAAATCCCGCGGTGCCCGCGATCAGCAACGTGATCCATATCCGGCCGTCACCGGGCGCCAAAAAACAGTTCGTGCTGCTGCCGTCGTTTGAAAAAGTCAGCAATGATCCGGTGCTGTATGCGCACACCTCCCGCGTGCTGCATCTGGAAACCAATCCTGCCAATGCGCGCACGCTGGTGCAGAAGCACGGCGAGCGCTACGTGTGGATCAATCCGCCGGCAATTCCGCTGTCCACCCAGGAACTGGATGATGTATTTGAGTTGCCGTACCAGCGCATCCCGCATCCGGTGTATGGCGACGCGCGCATTCCGGCATACGAAATGATCCGCTTTTCGGTGAACATCATGCGCGGCTGTTTCGGCGGCTGCTCGTTCTGTTCCATCACCGAACACGAAGGCCGCGTGATCCAGAGCCGGTCGGAAGATTCCATCATCCGCGAGATCGAAAGCATCCGCGACAAGACACCGGGCTTCACCGGCACCATTTCCGATCTGGGTGGCCCGACCGCGAACATGTACCAGCTCAATTGCGTGAGCGAGGAAATCCACGCCAATTGCCGCCGCCTGTCCTGCGTGTTTCCCACCATCTGCAAGAACCTTGTCACCGATCAGTCGCCGACAACGAAACTGTATCGCCGTGCCCGCGCCCTGCCCGGCGTGAAACGGGTGATGGTGGCATCGGGCCTGCGCTACGATCTGGCAGTGCTCGATCCGGAATACGTGCGCGAGCTGGTGACACATCATGTGGGCGGTTATCTGAAAATCGCGCCGGAGCATACCGAAAACGGCCCGCTGTCGAAAATGATGAAACCGGGCATGGGCGCGTACGATGAATTCAAGAAAATGTTCGACCAGTTTTCGAAGGAAGCGGGCAAGGAACAGTTCCTGATTCCGTATTTCATCGCGGCGCATCCGGGCACCACCGATGAAGACATGATGAGCCTGGCCTTCTGGCTGAAGAACAACGGTTTCCGCGCCGATCAGGTGCAGACGTTCTATCCGTCGCCGATGGCCATGGCCACCACCATGTACCACACCCAGAAAGATCCGATTCACCGGGTGAATTACAAGTCAGATAAGGTGTTCATTCCGAAAGGTCTGAAACAGCGCCGGCTGCACAAGGCGTTTTT
>JBMOPR010000597.1:0-619 GCA_049323075.1 Pseudomonadota bacterium | reverse complement strand
GGCCGATGATCCGTGAGGCGCTGCAACGCATGGGCAAGGCGCATCTGATCGGGTTCGGCAAGAAACATCTGGTGCCACCGACACAACCGGCCAATCATCCGTCGGCACAAACCGGTGCGGAGGGTTACAAGCGCAAGCCTGCACCACAGGGCGACCAGCCCAAACGTGGCGAAAAAAGCGTGCGTGGGGAAAAAGTCATGCGCACAGAAAAAGCGGTGCGTGGGGAACGAACCGGACGCAGCGATCAACCCCGCCGCGGCCAGATCCTGACGCAGCATACCGGCCTGCCACCACGGCAGGGCGCCGATGCGAAACCGGCGGGGAAGCGCAATGGAAAACCGGCACCGGCGTCGGCAGGAAAACGTGCGCCCGGCGCTGCGCTGAAACGCGGCCCCGGCCATCCCAAAGGGAAGAAACCGCGCTAACCTGCCGTCGAAAAACAAAAAGGGCGGAGTGCATCAGGCAATCCGCCCTTTTTGTTTGTCCGCAACCCTTACGGCTGGGTGCGGCTGTACACGATCTTCCTGCTGCCACCCTCGCAACTGCCCACCACTTTCTGCTCGCCCACATCGGCTGCAGCCACCACATCCAGCGCGTAATTCACCACGCCTTTCGCATC
>JBMOPR010000596.1:0-11149 GCA_049323075.1 Pseudomonadota bacterium | reverse complement strand
ATATTCAGACGCTGACGACCGAAAACCAGCACAATATCTCCTCCACCAAGCTGCATTACGAAAAGGAACTGCAGCTGGCCAAGATCGAGATCGCGCGGCTGCGCAGCGAGCATGAATCCCTCCACAGCCAGAACATTGCTCTGCGGGAACAGAACGAGGCCCAGCGCAAGCAGCTGGAGACCCTGAAGAAATCCCTTGAGCAGGAAATGTATAAGGCACAAAAAAACGACCAGGCGGAAATCGATGCACTGCGCGCGCATTATGAGCAGCTGATGCCGCAGCGGATCCAGGAGGAAACCGCCAAGCTCAAGGAAGATATCGAGTTGCGTAACATGGAGCTGCTGTACCGGCACGAAGTGGCGAAACAATTGCGGGAAGAGCTGTGCCAGTTGCGCAAGGACAAGATCCGCCTGGTCAACGAAGGTGGCGACAAGTTCCTGGAACGGCTGGAAGCGCTGGGTATCAGTTTCATCGCGTTTCACCCCGGAGCGGGCCACGTGTCGATCCAGCTGGGCGAAATGGCGTCGTATATGGAAAATCCGATTGCCTATGCCGCCGACAAATGTCTGGTGTCGGAGGATCATTACCGGCACTGGCTGGCCCACTATCAGAAGCCGGAATGCCAGGCTCCCCTCACCAACGAAACGATTTGCGGTTGCCGCATCCGTCGTGTGGATGTGCCCAGCCAGTTCCTCATGGGCGAATCCGATCGTTGCGACAAGCACAAACCCCGTTCGTTCGGTGATAACGTCGTTAATCTGCGCGGCTGATGTTGGCGCTGCTCCCGGTGGCGCTACAATGGTTCTTTTCCCGGTGAGTACGGTTCTGTGAGTGCTGTCCTGTGAGTGCCGTCCCGTCGCTCAATCAGATTGCCGATTACGAACAATCCCTGCAGCAGTGGCCTGAACTGGTTGCCAGCGGGTTGCTGGTGCAACCTGCTATCGAATCCTTGTCGTTGCCCCTGTTTGCGCAGCGGGATGTGCGCGTCGATGTGTTGCGCGCCGACCTGCTGCATCCGCGCATTTCCGGCAATAAATGGTTCAAGCTCAAATATAATCTGCTGCAGGCGCGGGAGCAGGGTTGCCAGACGCTGCTTTCGTTTGGCGGTGCCTGGTCGAATCACCTGCATGCACTGGCGTTTGCAGCACATCTGGTGGGTATGCGCAGTGTCGGCATTGTGCGGGGTGAAGAACTGGATGCCCATTCCAACCCGATGCTGCAGGAAGCGCAGCAATGGGGCATGGAGCTGGCGTTTGTGTCGCGCCAATGTTATCGCGAATGGACCCGGACTGACGGGCCGGCGGCGGATGCTCACACCTGGATTATTCCTGAAGGCGGCGACAATCACCTGGGTGTGCTGGGTTGCATGAGTTTGGTGCCGCGCGCAGCATACGCCGGGTACGATCAGGTCTGGCTGGCGCTGGGTACCGGTTGCACGCTGGCAGGTGTGCGGCTGGCGTTACCGCCGACGGTGAACGTGTGCGGCGTATCGGTACTGGCGGGCGACTGGCCCCGGCAGCAGATGCAGGAACGTTTGCAGCAGTGGAACTGGCACGAGCAGGCGAACTGGGACGTGCTGACGCAGTATCATGCAGGTGGTTACGGCCGTGCGCCGGCAGCAGTGTTGAGTTTTGTCGCTGAATTTGGCGACAATACCGGCGTGCCGCTGGAACCGGTCTATACCGGTAAAGCGATGCAGGCATTATGCGATCAGGTGCAGCGTGGCATTGTTTCTGCTGGCACTCGCGTGCTGTTCATTCATACCGGCGGTCTGCAAGGCGCGCGCGGTTTTTCATCCTCCACAGGATAAGTTGGCAATGGCAGACAAAGATTCCTTTCGCAATATTGGTTTGATCGCCCGGCCCGGCAGTCCGCAGGTGGTGGACACGCTGCAGACCATCATCGCGTTTCTGGATGGTCGCAACATCAAGGTGATGCTCGACGAAGACATGAAGGACATGATGCCGCTCGACGGTCATCAGCGCGGCAATCGCAAGATGATCGGCACCACCTGCGATCTGGTGATCGTGGTGGGCGGCGATGGTTGCCTGCTGGGTGCGGCGCGGGATCTGGCCCGTTACAAGGTGCCGCTGCTGGGGGTGAACCGGGGCCGGCTGGGATTCCTCACCGATATTCTGCCGAGCGAGGTGGAAGAACGCATCAGCGAAGTGCTGGATGGCGAGTACACCACCGAATACCGCTTTCTGCTGGAAGCGCAGATCAAGCGCGACGGTAAATTGATGGGGGATAATTCCGCGCTCAACGACGTGGTGTTCCATTCCGGCAACACGGTGAAGATGCTGGAGTTCGAATTGTTCGTGGATGGCGATTTCGTTTATCGCCAGCGCTCGGATGGTCTCATTGTGTCGACGCCCACCGGTTCCACCGCGTATGCGCTGTCTGGTGGTGGGCCCATCATGCATCCGCGTCTGGATGCGATCGTGATGGTGCCGATGTTTCCGCACACGCTGAGCAGTCGGCCGATCGTGATCGACGGCAACAGCGAGATCAAGATCTATGTGTCGCCCACCAATGAGGTGCATCCGTTGCTGAACTGCGACGGCCAGCGCGGCGCGGTGCTCGATCCGGGCGACTGGGTGTACATCCGCAAGCGTTCCCATCCGCTCAAGCTGCTGCATCCCAGCAGTCACAGTTTTTACGAAGCCTGCCGCTCCAAGCTGGGCTGGAGTGAAGTTCTTTGATCATCGACCGCGATGATGTGGCCGGTTACGACGTTATTGGCGATGTGCACGGCTGTGCCCGGGCGCTTTGCCAGCTGCTGCAGGAACTGGGCTATCAGGAACAGCATGAGGTGTGGCGGCATCCGGAACGCAAAGCGGTGTTCGTCGGCGATATCATTGATCGCGGCACGCAGATCCGTGATGCCATGCTTCTGGTGCGGCGGATGGTGGAGGCGGGCAGTGCCTATCTGGCGCTGGGCAATCATGAATACAACGCGGTGGCATTTGCCTTTGAAGTAGACGGGCCGGCGGACTGTCCGCGCCGGCAGTTCCAGTTGCGGCTGGCCCGGCACCTGCAGCAGACCCTGCAGGAATACCGTTTTCACGAAGCGGAATGGCGTGACACCCTGGACTGGCTGCGCCAACAGCCGCTCTGTCTGGAATTTTCCCATTTTCGCGTGGTGCATGCGTGCTGGGACGCGCTGCGGATCGGGCAGGCCCGCGCGATCCACAATGGCTGCGCACTGCGCGACGAACAGTTCCTGCTCGACAGCATGCAGCGTGGCACCGAGCCGTACCGGGTGGTGGAACGCCTGCTCAAGGGTACCGACCTGCGCTTGCCGGAGGGCATGACGCTGATTGGCGCTGACGGCATCGAGCGCAACCGCATCCGCACCAAATTCTGGAAAAAAACGCCCGCCACCTATGGCGACGTGCTGTTCCAGCCGGACAAGCTGCCGGATGAATGGATGCAGCGGGCGTTAAGCGATCAGGACAAGGAACGCCTGCTGCATTATGGCAAGCAGGAAAAGCCATTGTTCGTGGGACACTACTGGCGTCGGGGTACGCCGAAAGTGATTCGTGACAATATCGCCTGTCTGGATTACAGCGCGGTGAAAAACGGCCGGCTGGTGGCCTACCGGATGGGCGCGGAAGCGCGGCTTTACAACGAACAGTTCGCCTGGGTGAGCGTCAGTCTGTGACAGCAATTGCGGAAAATGCTCCTACACTTAACCGCACGAAAACAGAACAATACAAAGCAATAAAAACAGGAATCAGATGAAAGGAATTTCACCGACATGAATCTGAAGGGGACTGCCGCTTCTCTGTTGTTGTGGCTGCTGCTGACATTGGCGCTGGTGCTGATGAGCGGCTGGATGCACCAGCTGGCCAATCGAACGCCGTCGCATCAGGACGCGCGCCAGATCAATCTCACCCTGCAATACGAAGTGCAACAGCTGCAGGATCTGCTGCACTGGGTGGCGACCTTGCCGGCGGAGGAACTGGCCGGGATCGATACCCCGGCCGATCTGCGGCTGATCGTCGACAGCAGTGATGTGCTGCTGTTTCATGTCAGTTCCGACTGGGAAAAAGAGCGCCAGGCGCTGCTGGTGAGTCTGGTGAATTTTCTCAATCAGCCGCTGGAGCAGAATCTGGGCGTGACCTATTGGCGCGACCAGGTGCTGCTGGTGGCGGTGCACCGTGACGGCGACCGGAAATACCTGGCCGGCATGTTCCTGAATGGCTGGCTGCGCCGGCTGGTGGACGCCACCGGCATCCAGTTGCGACTGGTGACAGGCGAGATCGTCGATGTGCTGCGTCGCAGCGGACATGCGGTGCTGCCACTGCCGGCCATGCTGGGCAAGCCGGTGTATATCGAAGGCAAACCGGTGCTGCTGAACGAGGCGATTCCGTTCCGCTGGTGGCTGGCGGTGCCGACGGCAACGGTGGTGGCGGCCCTGATCGTGTGGCTTTTCCATTACCGGCCGGTTTGGCGCCGTCTGCGCGGTCTGCTGCTACAGATGCGCGGCATCATGCAGGGCAGTACCTTCCGCGAGCGTCTACAACCTTCTGGCAAGGACGAGATCGGCGAACTTGTCGTGCAGTTCAACAGCCTGCTCAGCTCGCTGGAATACAGTTACAACCTGATGGCGAAAACCAATCTGGTGACGACGGAATTGCTGTCGCGGGTGGATGTGGCGCCGGCCGCGTTGCCGCAGCCCACGGATGAGCAGGCGCTGAAACAGTCGCTGGACATGGCGTCCCGCCTGAGCGGGGCGCTGCAGCGCAAAGCCATCGAACTCTATCTGCAACCGGTGTTCGGGCGCGACCGCACCACCGTCACCGGCTATGAGGCGCTGAGCCGCTGGATGGACCCGGAGCTGGGCATGGTATTGCCGCTGGAATACCTAGCGGTGGCAGAAAAGGCCGGACTCACCGACCCCCTCACCGAACTGATGCTGCACCAGACGTTCGACCTGTTGCGCCGCCTGCCCGGCAGCGATCAGGAACCCCTGATGCTGTCCGTCAACCTGAGCGCGGCGCAACTGTTCGCTCCGGGGCTGATGCAGTTCCTGGAACGGTGCGAAAAGGAGGACCGCAAGCTGTTCGCGCGCCTGGAACTGGAAGTGAAGGAATCCACCCTGACCCGGGACTTCGATCTGGCGGCAGTGATCGTGGGGCGGCTGCGGGAACTGGGCATTGGTGTCTGCATCGATGATTTCGGCCTCAGCCGTTATTCACTGATGTATCTGCAGAAGCTGCCGGTCACGGCCATCAAGCTGGCGCGGGTGTTCAGCGAACGCATTTCCCGCGAACCCCGCGAGGTGGCTTTCATCGAGGGCGTAGCCCGCTTTGCTGGCGGCCTGGGGGTGCGGGTGATCGTCAAGAATCTGGAGAACGAGCAGCAACTGCTGAGCCTGCGGCCGGACCTTCCCGTGGAATATCAGGGACTTGCCCTGGGTGGTCCGATGCCGGTTGCCGACGTGATCCGGCGTTGAGCACCGTCTCAACCCGGCGTAACATCGATGGTATACTGCGCGCCTCTGCCTGCGGAGCCGATCATGACCCTCGACGAACTCATTGCCTCCATTACCCCGGAAACCTACGCCAACCTGAAACGCGCCGTTGAACTGGGCAAATGGCCCGACGGTACCCGCCTGACGCCGGAGCAGCGTGCCAACTGCATGCAGGCAGTGATCGCCTATGGCGAGCGAAATCTTGCGGCAGAGGAGCGGGTTGGTTACATCGATCGGGGAGTGAAGGAAGAAGGGGAAGTGTGTGGCGATGACCATTCCCACGCGGATACCCACGATCATGCCCACGAGCAGGAAAAGCCGGTCAAATTTCTGAATTGATTCTCACCGCAGTGCGCGCATGCCGTTGCGCGCAGGCTGCGTGATCTACCAGCGCGCCTGATCCCACATCTGCGGGTTCGCCCAGTATTTGGGATTGAGCCAGTCCGGCACCTGCTTGTAGGTGCGCAGATCGTAACCGTAATACACCTGGGGACCGGTTCCGGTCTCCATCACCGCCCGCCGCCGCATGGCCAGGGCCAGAAAATCCGCATCCTGCCATTCCCTGTGCACTTCCGGCTGCCACTCCACCAGCACCCGGCTGGCCAGCAGATCCCGCGCCTTGGCGATCAGCGCCAGCAACCGCGTTTTCGGCTGCGCAAAACAGCGGGCGTCAATGAACACCAGATCGAAGCGCTGCTGAAAATCATCCTGCAGAACGGTGTCCATTGGCTGGACTGGGGCGTCGCTGTCATCGCCGCCGGCGGCCGTCACCCACAGCACCTGCTGCAACTGTTCCTGATCGATAATGGCTTGAACTGGCAGGGGATATTTCGGCATAAGGTCATATTTGCGTAAGCGGCTGGGGCTGGGACATACTGCGTGACATTCTCCTTTTTCACAAGTCGCCCTTTTTACAGGCATCCGCATTATCTCCGCAGGAATTCGTCATGAGAGAAAACAACGCGCCCCGCACCATCCGCCTTGCCGACTACCGTCCGCCCAACTACCTGATCGACACTACCGACCTGAACGTGCGCATTCAGCCGGGCCACACCGACGTCACCGCCACCATCGCCTTTTACGCCAACCCCGCCGTGGCCGATGCCGCCGGCAAGCCGCTGGAACTGATGGGCGCCAGCCTGGAACTGCGCGGCCTGCAACTGGACGGCCGCGTGCTGACACCGGCTGAGTATCAGGTACAGGAAGAACGTCTGGTGATTCCCCAGGTGCCGGCGCGCTTCGTTCTCACCATCGACACCCGCATCGATCCCCAGGCCAATACGTCGCTGGAAGGGCTGTATCTGTCGAAGGGCATGTACTGCACCCAGTGTGAGGCGGAAGGGTTCCGCAAGATCACCTATTACCTGGACCGCCCGGATGTGATGGCGAAATTCCGTACCCGCATCGAGGCCGACAAAAAAACCTGCCCGATCCTGCTGTCGAACGGCAACCCGGTGCAGCGCGGCGAACTGGACAATGGCCGCCATTTCGTGGTGTGGGAAGATCCGTTCAAGAAACCCTGCTACCTGTTCGCGCTGGTGGCCGGCGATCTGGCGGTGGTGGAAGGCACGTTCACCACCTGCTCCGGCCGCGAAGTGCTGCTGCAGATTTTTGTCGAGCCCCACGATCTGGACAAATGCGATCACGCCATGGCGTCGCTGCAGAAATCCATGCGCTGGGACGAAGAGGTGTACGGCCGCGAATACGATCTGGATATCTACATGATCGTGGCGGTGTCGCACTTCAACATGGGCGCAATGGAAAACAAGGGCCTGAATATTTTCAACACCTCCTGTGTGCTGGCCAGTGCCGCCACCACCACCGACGCCGGTTTCCAGCGGGTGGAAAGCGTGATCGCCCACGAATATTTCCACAACTGGAGCGGCAACCGCGTCACCTGCCGTGACTGGTTCCAGCTCAGCCTGAAAGAAGGCTTCACCGTGTTCCGCGACCAGGAATTTTCCGCCGACGTGGGATCGCGCACGGTGAACCGCATCGACGACGTGGCCATGCTGAAGACCGTGCAGTTCGCCGAGGATTCCGGCCCCATGGCGCACCCGGTGCGGCCCGACAGCTATATCGAGATCAACAATTTCTACACCACCACCGTGTACGAAAAGGGCGCGGAAGTAGTGCGCATGATCTACCAGCTGGTGGGGCCGCAGGGTTTCCGCAAGGGCACCGATCTGTATTTTTCCCGCCACGATGGCCAGGCGGTGACCTGCGACGACTTCGTCAAAGCGATGGAAGAGGCTAACGGCATCGACCTGGGCCAGTTCAAACTCTGGTATTCCCAGGCTGGCACGCCGAAACTCAAGGCCAGTGCCAAATACGACAGTGCCAATGGCTGGTATGAGCTGACACTGGAACAGAGCACGCCGCCCACGCCGGGCCAGCCCGAGAAAAAACCGCTGCACATTCCGGTGGCGATTGGCCTGCTGGATGCCATCGGCCGCGACATACCGCTGCAACTGACCGATGGCACGCAGCTGAATCCCGCCAACCCGGTGCTGGAACTGAAACAGGCGTCGCAGAAATTCACCTTCGTCAATGTGAAGCAGAAGCCGGTGCCATCGATTCTGCGTGGCTTTTCCGCGCCGGTGAAACTGGAATGCGAACTGGGCCGCGACGAGCTGGCGTTCCTGATGTCCCACGACAGCGACGGTTTCAACCGCTGGGATGCCAGCCAGCAGCTGTCCGTGCAGGTGCTGTGCGATCGCATCGCGGCCTATAACCAGGACACCCAGCCCAAACTTGACCCGCAGTTACTGCAGGCATTTTCCCGTCTGCTGGCGGACGAGTCGCTGGATCAGGCCATGGTGGCGCGCATGTTCGAGCTGCCGTCGGAACTCTATCTGGCTGAATTGCTGCCGCGTCCGGTGGATGTGGATGGCATTCACCACGCCCGCCAGGGTTTGCGCAAGGCGCTGGCGGAGGCGCTGCGGCCTGCACTGCTGGGCGTGTACGAGCGCACTGCACTTCACGGTGCCTATGAATATTCCGACGCGGCCGTGGCCAAGCGCAGCCTGCACAATACCTGTCTCAGCTACCTGATGACGCTGGAAGATGACGAGGTGACGCAGCTCTGCCTGCGCCAGTACGAACAGGCCAACAACATGACGGACCAGCTGGCAGCGTTTCGTGGTCTGGTGCATTCCAACCGCGCCGAGAAACATGCCGTCATCGACAATTTCTACCAGCGCTGGCAGCGTGAAGCCCTGGTGGTGGACCAGTGGTTCACCGCCCAGGCGGTGGCGCCCCAGTCTGACGCGCTGGAACAGGTGGAAAAACTGCTGCAACATCCCGCGTTCGAACTCACCAATCCCAACAAGGTGCGTGCTTTGATCGGTTCCTTCTGCAACGCCAACCCGGTGAACTTTCACCGCCGCGACGGCGAGGGTTATCGCTTCCTGGCAGATCGCATCATCGAACTCAACACGCTCAATCCGCAGATTGCCTCACGCATGTCCACGCTGCTGACGCGCTGGGCAAACTACGACACCGCCCGCGCCGACAAAATCCGCCAGCAGCTGCAGCGCATCAAGGCCGAGCCGCTGTCGCCGGATGTGTACGAGGTGATCACCAAGGCGCTGGGCCAGTAAACACAGACCAGCCCAGCCAATCCCGTCGCGCCGCTGCAATAGCGGCGCGGCGGGCCCTGTCTAAATTTCCCGGTTCTTAGCAATATTCGGTATTTGTGGGGCGTCGGCGCTTTCGCTACCGTATGCGTCTTTTTTGTCCGGCTGGTGTTTTGAATTTTTCACGCTTAACTGTTTAATCGTGCATGTTTTTTCTTGGCGCGTGAGGATACCCATGATGTTGAAACGCAGGATCGCAGCCCTGGCTGCAGTATGTCTGGTCATGTCGGGCACTGGCTGGGCGAAAGTGTCGCCGGAGGAAGCGCAGCAGCTAGGCAGCACGCTTACACCTTACGGTGCCGAAAAAGCCGGCAATGCTGACGGCAGCATTCCGGCGTGGGATGGCGGCATCACCGAGAAGCGGATTCCGCACACCTATACCCGCCGCGGCATGCATCACCCTGATCCCTATGCGGAAGACAAGCTACTGTACAAGATCACCGCGCAGAACATGGGGCAATACGCCGAGCGTCTGCCGGAAGGTGTGAAAGGTCTGTTGCAGACGTATCCCGACAGTTTCTACGTGCCCGTGTACCCCAGCCGCCGTTCCGCTTCGGCGCCGCAATGGGTATATGACAATATTGCAAAGAATGCCGTGACGGCGGAACTGGCTCACGATGGCAACGGTTTCAGGGATGCGTTCGGCGGCGTGCCGTTTCCGATCCCGAAAAATGCCAGCGGCCAGATCGATCCGGTGATGATCCTGTGGAATCACCTGACGCGCTGGCGCGGCATATACGTGGTACGCAATTCGTCGGACACGGCGGTGCAGGCCAATGGCACCTACAGTCTGGTCACCAGTCATCAGGAAGCGGACTTCCTGTATTACCATCGCGACGGCAGTTTTGAAAAACTCAACAACCGGCTGCTGTATTACACGGCTTTCGTGACCGAACCGGCGCGCATGGCGGGCAATGCGATACTGGTGCATGAAACCCTGGACAGCGTGGCGGAACCGCGCAATTCCTGGGCCTACAATGCGGGCCAGCGCCGGGTGCGGCGTGCGCCTACGGTGGCTTACGACACGCCGGTGGCACCGGCCGATGGCCTGATCACCACCGACGACGTTGACATGTTCAACGGTGCGGCGGACCGCCATGAGTGGAAATTTCTCGGCAAGAAGGAACTGCTGATTCCCTACAACAACTACCGCCTGAATGCCCGCACGCTCACCTATGACAAGCTGCTGCAAAAGGGCCATGTGAATCCCGAAGGCACCCGTTTCGAACTGCACCGGGTATGGGTGATCGAAGGTACCTTGAAAGCCGGTACCCGCCATGTGTACGGCCGTCGCACCTTTTACCTGGACGAGGACAGCTGGAACATCGTGGCGGCGGATCAGTACGATGTGCGCGGCAACCTCTGGCGCGTCAGCTTGTCCTATCTGATGAACTATTACGAAGTGCCGGTGCTCTGGACCGCGCTGGATGCCTATCACGATCTGAATGCACGGCGCTATTTCGTCACGCTGCTCGACAATGAACAGGACAGCACCCTGGAATTCCAGGATGCGTCCCCCGGCGAGGGCCACTTTTCGGCGCAAACGCTGCGGCGGCGGGGACGTCGATAAACCGCCACCCGGGTGCCGGCCGATTCGGTCATTCCCTGT
Source organism: Pseudomonadota bacterium (assembly GCA_049323075.1). GTDB lineage: Bacteria > Pseudomonadota > Gammaproteobacteria > Pseudomonadales > Ketobacteraceae > Ch67. The sequence continues at coordinate 423 of JBMOPR010000596.1, read as the reverse complement.
GTGAAACCGGACAGGCCGGCGCAAACGGCTGATAGGCTTGCCGCTTTCGGGTATACAATGGGACGTCCTGCGCAGACAGGCACATAACGACAGAGTAATAACAACAGCATCAGGAAACCCAGGGCAGAACCCGCCCGGGTTTCTCCGGATACAGTCATTGAGGTGGTTCGCGTTTTTATGCCCAACAATTCCAATAGAAAGTCTGATCACGTGCGTCGCCCGGTCAAGGCGGTGCTGCTGCTGGCGACCCTGCTGGCGTTTTCCCCGGCTCATGGCTCCAACCGCAAGGACGAACTGCAGTCCCGCCCGGCAATTCCCTCATCCAAGGCTGCCAGCGCGCTGCTGACCGATGTCAGCGTGTCCGGCAAGCAGGTTGCAGTGGTCGGCGAGCGGGGTCACATCCTGACTTCCACCGATGATGGC
>JBMOPR010000595.1:0-11154 GCA_049323075.1 Pseudomonadota bacterium | reverse complement strand
TACCCTGGGCATGTCCTTCACCGTGTTCGCCATGATCATCTACTACAGCATCAAGGTGAAAGGCATCGGCGGTTTTGCCGGCGAACTGACCCTGCACCCGTTCAGCAGCGACAACATCGCCGTCAAGATTCTGCTGATTCCGATCAACCTGTTCCTCGAAACCATCAACCTGATTGCCAAGCCCATTTCCCTCGGCCTGCGTCTGTTCGGAAACATGTACGCCGGCGAAATGATCTTCATCCTGATCGCGCTGCTGCCCTGGTTCCTGCAGTGGACCCTGTCGGTGCCCTGGGCGATTTTCCACATTCTGGTCATTACCCTGCAGGCGTTCCTGTTCATGGTCCTGACCATCGTGTACCTGAGCACGGCGCACGAAGATCACTGATAACGTAACCGCTTTTTCATTCACCTTTAAATAAGTCAAACACCAGGAGATAACATGGAAACTGCATCTGCACTTGTATTGATCGCCGCTGGTCTGGTCATCGGTCTGGGCGCGCTGGGCACCGCAATCGGCTTCGGCCTGCTGGGTGGCCGCCTGCTGGAAGGTACCGCACGTCAACCGGAAATGGCTCCGATGCTGCAAGGCAAAATGTTCCTGATGGCAGGTCTGCTCGACGCGGTGCCGATGATCGGCGTTGGTATCGGCATGTACATGATCTTCGTTCTGGCCTAAGTCTTCGCTCAGAAAAAAGAACGCATTCTTTTTACTTTAACGAGCGAGAGGGTTTGGTATGGATATTAACGCTACCATCCTGGGACAGGTCGTCGCCTTTGCCATCTTCGTATGGTTCTGCATGAAATTCGTGTGGCCGCCATTGATCAAGGCCATGCACGAACGGCAGGAAAAGATCGCCCACGGTCTGCAGGCGGCCGACCAGGCTGGCAAGGATCTGGAACTGGCTAAAGAAAAAGCCGCGGAAACCCTGCGGGAAGCCAAGCACCAGGCCGCTGCCCTGATCGAACAGGCCAACAAGCGCGCCAATCAGCTGGTGGAAGAAGCCAAGGAGCAGGCCCGTGTCGAGGGTGAGCGCCTGAAACATTCTGCACAGACTGAAATCGAACGCGAAGTGAACCGGGCCAAGGATCAGTTGCGTGCGCAGGTGGCGGCTCTGTCCATCGCCGGTGCGGAAAAAATCCTGGCTGCCTCGGTTGATCAGGCCGCCCACGGCAAGATGCTTGAGCAGCTTGCAGCTGAACTGTAACGGTAACGGATATGGCAGAACTTACAACGATTGCCCGACCCTACGCGAAAGCAGCCTTTCAGTTCGCTGACGAATCCGGCGCCCTGACACAATGGTCGGCGATGCTGGGCTTCGCCGCCGCTGTCGCGGGTGACGCCAGCGTTTCCCGATTGCTGGCCAACCCGAAGGTTACAGCCGAGCAAAAGGCGGACGGATTTCTGAAACTGTGCGCGGACAAGCTGGACCCGGCCGGACGCAATTTTGTGTCCCTGCTGGCCCACAACAAGCGACTGGCGGCCCTGCCGGCGATCGCGGTGCTGTTCGAAGAGCTGAAATCGCAAAAGGAACAAAGCGTCGATGTGGAAATCGTTTCTGCATTTGCCCTGAGCGCCGACCAGTCCAGCAAACTGGCTGCTTCCCTGAAGAAACGCCTCGGCCGGGAAGTCAACGTCACCACCGCTGTCGATCCTTCGATTCTGGGTGGCGCCATCATCAAGGCAGGTGACCTTGTGATTGATGGATCCGTGCAGGGCAAGCTGGCCCGACTGGCCGAAACATTGAATTCTTGAGTTTGAGGATCTAACCATGCAGCAGCTCAACCCGTCAGAGATCAGCGAGCTGATCAAACAGCGGATCGCGAATCTGGACACCACGTCCGAAGCCCGCAACGAAGGTACCATCGTCAGCGTGTCTGACGGTATTGTGCGCATCCACGGTCTGGCCGATGTAATGTACGGCGAGATGATCGAATTCCAGGGCGGCGTGTTCGGCATGGCGCTGAACCTGGAACAGGATTCCGTGGGCGCGGTGGTACTGGGTGAATACCTGGGTCTGGCAGAAGGCCAGAAAGTGAAATGTACCGGCAAGGTACTGGAAGTGCCGGTCGGTCCGGAACTGCTGGGCCGCGTGGTGGATTCCCTGGGTAACCCTATTGATGGCAAAGGCCCGCTCAACACCAAGCTGTCTGACGTGGTGGAAAAGGTTGCACCGGGTGTAATCGCGCGGAAATCGGTGGACCAGCCGGTACAGACCGGTCTGAAGAACATCGACTCCATGACGCCGATCGGTCGCGGCCAGCGCGAGCTGATCATCGGCGACCGCCAGATCGGCAAGACTGCCGTGGCGATCGACACCATCATCAACCAGAAAGGCACCGGTATTAAGTGTATCTACGTGGCGATCGGACAGAAGCAGTCTTCCATCGCCAACGTCGTGCGCAAGCTGGAAGAGCACGGCGCGATGGACCACACCATCGTAGTGGCCGCTGCCGCTGCTGATCCGGCCGCGATGCAGTACATCGCCGCCTTCACCGGCTGCACCATGGGCGAATATTTCCGTGACCGCGGTGAAGACGCCCTGATCGTATACGATGACTTGACCAAGCAGGCCTGGGCTTACCGCCAGATTTCGCTGTTGCTGCGCCGTCCGCCGGGCCGTGAAGCGTATCCGGGTGACGTGTTCTATCTGCACTCCCGTCTGCTGGAGCGTGCAGCCCGCGTTAATGCCGAGTATGTTGAGAAGTTCACCAACGGCGCGGTGAAAGGCAAGACCGGTTCACTGACGGCTCTGCCGATCATCGAAACCCAGGCCGGTGACGTATCCGCGTTCGTTCCGACCAACGTAATCTCCATCACCGACGGCCAGATCTTCCTGGAAACCAGCCTGTTCAACAGCGGTATCCGTCCCGCGATGAACGCCGGTATCTCGGTATCCCGGGTAGGTGGTGCAGCGCAGACCAAGATCATCAAGAAACTGGGCGGCGGTATCCGTCTGGCCCTGGCGCAGTACCGGGAACTGGCCGCGTTTGCCCAGTTCGCTTCCGATCTGGACGAAGCGACCCGTAAACAGCTGGAGCACGGTCAGCGCGTTACCGAGCTGATGAAACAGAAACAGTACTCGCCGCTGTCTGTTGCGGAAATGGGTCTGGTTCTGTACGTGGCCAACGAAGGCTATCTGGCAGACGTCGAAATCAAGAAAGTTCTGGATTTCGAAGCGGCCCTGCTGTCCTACGCCAACAGCGAATACGCCACTCTGCTGGCCAAGGTCAACGAGAAGGGCGACTGGAGCAACGAGATCGAAGCGCAATACAAGGCGCTGGTTGAGAAGTTCAAGTCCACCCAGACTTGGTAATCCTCCACCGGAGCGGCGCAACGGCCGCTCCGTAACCTGGATACGGTAAGACCTATGGCAGGCGCAAAAGAAATACGCACCAAAATTGCCAGTGTGAAGAACACCCAGAAGATTACCTCTGCGATGCAGCTGGTGGCTGCCAGCAAAATGCGTAAGGTGCAGGAGCGCATGGCTGCGTCCAAGCCCTATGCGGAAAAGATGCGCGATGTAATCCATCACCTGGCCAATTCCAATCCGGAGTACCGTCACACCTACATGACCGAGCGTGATGTAAAGCGGATCGGCGTGATTGTGGTATCCACTGATCGTGGACTGTGCGGTGGCCTGAACATCAACCTGTTCAAGCGAGTCGTCGCGCTGGGCAAGGAGTGGAAGGACAAGGGCGCAGAGCTCGAGCTGGCCCTGATCGGCACCAAGGCCGTGAGTTTCTTCAAGTCTGTCGGTGGCAATGTCGTGGCCACCAAGACCGGACTGGGGGACTACCCTACCGTGGAGCAGCTGATCGGCGCGGTGAAGGTTGCTTTTGATTCCTTCGAACAGGGCAAGATCGACCGTCTGTTCCTGGTGTCCAACGAATTCGTCAACACCATGACCCAGAAACCGGTGGCCCGGCAGTTGCTGCCGCTGGAAGCGTCAGATGATCCCGCCTACAAGCACCGCTGGGATTACATTTACGAGCCGGAAGCCAAGGAAACCCTGGATTTTCTGCTGGTTCGCTTCCTTGAATCCCAGGTTTACCAAGGCGTGATCGAGAACAATGCCTGTGAACAGGCAGCCCGGATGGTGGCCATGAAGTCTGCCACGGACAACGCCGGCAATCTGATCAAGGAACTGCAGTTGATCTACAACAAGGCCCGCCAGGCCGCGATCACGCAGGAAATTTCCGAGATCGTGGGCGGCGCCGCCGCAGTTTAAGCTTCCGGTAATGAACAGTTTTGGGCCCTGATTGCGGACAGTGATTGCGAAAGAGCCCCGTCAATTTCTGGTTTAAGAGGATGGCAACATGAGTAGCGGACGTATCGTTCAAATCATCGGCGCGGTTATCGACGTCGAATTTCCGCGCGATTCCGTACCCAACGTGTACGACGCGCTGAAAGTGGACACCGTGACCACGGTGCTGGAAGTGCAGCAGCAGCTGGGCGACGGCGTGGTGCGCACCATCGCGATGGGCAGTACCGAAGGCCTGAAGCGCGGTCTGGCGGTGAATAGCACCAACGCGCCGATCAGCGTACCGGTGGGCCTTGAAACCCTCGGCCGCATCATGGACGTGCTGGGCAACCCGATCGACGAGTGCGGCCCCATCGGCGAAAAAGAACGCATGCCGATCCACCGCAAGCCCCCAACCTATGCTGAGCAGGCAGCGGGCAACGAACTGCTGGAAACCGGCATCAAGGTTATCGACCTGGTATGTCCGTTCGCCAAGGGCGGTAAAGTCGGTCTGTTCGGTGGTGCCGGTGTAGGCAAAACCGTAAACATGATGGAACTGATCAACAACATCGCCACCGAGCACTCCGGTCTGTCCGTGTTTGCCGGTGTGGGTGAGCGGACCCGCGAAGGGAACGACTTCTACCACGAAATGCAGGAATCCGGCGTTGTTAACACCAAGACCTTCAGCGATTCCAAGGTAGCGATGGTGTACGGCCAGATGAACGAGCCTCCCGGCAACCGTCTGCGTGTGGCCCTGACCGGTCTGACCATGGCGGAAAAATTCCGTGATGAAGGCCGTGATGTTCTGCTGTTCGTTGACAACATTTACCGTTACACCCTGGCGGGCACCGAAGTGTCTGCACTGCTGGGTCGTATGCCATCCGCAGTGGGTTATCAGCCGACCCTGGCGGAAGAGATGGGCGCCCTGCAGGAGCGCATCACCTCCACCAAGACGGGCTCCATCACGTCTATCCAGGCGGTATACGTACCGGCGGACGACTTGACCGACCCGTCTCCGGCCACCACCTTCTCCCACCTTGACGCCACCGTGGTACTGAGCCGTGACATCGCCGCCAAGGGTATCTACCCGGCGATCGACCCGCTGGATTCCACCAGCCGTCAGCTGGATCCGCTGGTAATCGGTTCCGAACATTACGAAGTGGCTCGCGGCGTGCAGACCAACCTGCAGCGCTACAAGGAACTGAAGGACATCATCGCGATTCTGGGTATGGACGAACTGTCGGAAGATGACAAGCGTGTGGTATCCCGCGCCCGTCGAATCGAGCGCTTCCTGTCCCAGCCGTTCCACGTGGCGGAAGTGTTCACCGGTTCGCCCGGCAAGTATGTACCCCTGAAAGAAACCATTCGTGGCTTCAAGATGATCCTGGCCGGCGAGCTGGACCATCTGCCCGAACAGGCGTTCTACATGGTGGGCAGCATCGACGAAGCCATCGAGAAAGCGAAAAAAGTTTAACTCTGCCATCACCCTAAAGAGGGGACTTGAACCATGGCAATGACCGTTCATTGCGACATCGTGAGTGCCGAGGCCCAGATCTTTTCGGGTCTGGTGGAACTGCTGGTGGCGCACGGCAAAATGGGTGACCTGGGCATTGCCTTCGGTCACGCCCCACTGCTGACCCAGCTCAACCCGGGCCCGGTCCGCGTCATCAAGCAGGGTGGCGAGGAAGAGGTGTTTTACGTGTCTGGCGGATTGCTGGAAGTGCAGCCCCGTGTGGTCACGGTGCTGGCGGATACCGCTGTCCGTGCCAGCGACGTGGACGAGGCCGCCGCCCAGCAGGCGGTGGAAGATGCACGCCGTGCCCTCCACAACCAGTCCGCTGAAATCGACTATTCCACTGCCACCGTGCAGCTGGCTGAGGCGGCGGCGCAGCTCCGCACCATTCAGCAGTTGCGAAAAAAGCTGGGAAAAGGATAGGTGAAGGCAGCGCGGTCTTGCCGTGAAACCATCACCAAAGCATGCTAAAAAGGGTAGCCAGGCTACCCTTTTTTTATTTGATTGATCGGACCCTACACAGGATTTCCACTCCATGGATCTGAATGTCGTCATTCTTGCGGCGGGGAAAGGCACCCGCATGAAGTCCCGTCTGCCCAAAGTCCTGCAACCGCTGGCCAATAAGCCCCTGCTGTCCCATGTTTTGCAAACCAGCCTGCGACTGAAGGCCACCCGTGTCATTGTCGTGTACGGCCACGGTGGCGACCTGGTGAAAGAGCAGATATCCAGCCAGTTTCCTGGCAGTCCCATCGAATGGGTAGAGCAGCGCGAGCAACTGGGCACCGGCCATGCGGTGAAACAGGCGCTGCCCCAACTGCAGGAGAACTCCCGCACTCTGGTCTTGTACGGCGATGTGCCTCTCACCGGCGAAGACACCCTCAACCGGTTCCTGAATCAGGTATCCCCCGGCCAGTGCGGTGTGCTGACCGTGAAGCTGCCCAATCCCAAGGGATACGGCCGCATCATCCGCGACCATGCCGGCGTGGTCCGGGAAATCGTCGAAGAAAAGGATGCCGGCGAAGAGATCCGCAAGATCAACGAGGTAAACACCGGCATTATGCTGGCGGACACGCTGGATCTGCAGGCATGGCTGCCCAAGATCACCAACCAGAACGCCCAGGGTGAGTTCTATCTCACGGACGTGGTGAAGCTGGCCAACGATCACGACGTGCCGGTGATCGGCTGTCTGGTGGACAATCCGGTGGAAGTGGAAGGCGTCAACGACAAGCGGCAATTGGCCCGGCTCGAGCGCATGTACCAGCAGCAGTTGGCGGAGGAGCTGATGGTGGCTGGTGCCACCCTGATCGATCCGGCCCGCATCGATATCCGTGGCAGCATCAGCGTGGGCCAGGATTGTTGCATCGACATCAACTGCATATTTGAAGGCAACGTGACGCTGGGCAACAACGTCCAGATTGGTGCCAACTGCGTGATTATCAACAGCAGCATTGCCGACAATTCTGTTGTGAAACCGTACTGCCACATCGAAAATGCAGTGATCGGTACCGACTGCGATGTCGGCCCTTTCGCCCGCCTGCGCCCAGGCACCGAAATGAAAGAACACGCCAGGATCGGCAACTTCGTGGAAACGAAAAATACCGTGCTGGGCAAGGGCAGCAAGGCCAACCATCTGACCTATCTGGGTGACACCGTTACCGGCGACAAGGTAAACGTGGGTGCGGGCACCATCACCTGCAACTACGATGGCGTCAACAAGCACAAGACCATCATTGGTGACGGCGCCTTCATCGGTTCCAACAGCTCTCTGGTGGCGCCTGTTGAAATCGGTGCTGGTGCGACGATTGGTGCGGGATCTACCATTACCAAGGATGCTGACCAGAATGCCCTCACCGTGGCGCGTGCCAAACAGATCACAGTGACCGGCTGGAAACGGCCGGAAAAAAAGAAGTGAAACGACAGGACTGAAATTCATGTGCGGAATCGTTGGTGCAGTTTCAACTCGTGATGTAACTCCCATCCTGCTGGAAGGTTTGAAGCGGCTGGAATACCGGGGCTATGACTCCGCCGGCATTGCCCGTTTCAGTGCAGGGCAGCCGGTGGATCGCATCCGCCGAATCGGCAAAGTGCGGGAACTGGAAGCGGCAATCAGGGAGAGCCAGAATCAGGGCACCATCGGCATCGCCCACACCCGCTGGGCTACTCACGGTGTGCCGGCGGAACGCAATGCGCATCCGCACATGTCTGGTCCTGACGTGGCGGTGGTGCATAACGGCATCATCGAAAATCACGAGGAACTGCGCGCGTCGCTGGAAAAGGATGGCTATGTTTTCACCTCGGAAACCGACACCGAAGTTGTCGCCCACCTGATCCACCAGCAACTTACCAAGGGCATGGATCTGATGGGCGCGGTGAGGGCCACCACAGCGAAACTGCGTGGTGCCTATGCGCTGGGCGTAATGACCGGCAAGGATTCCACCCGCCTGATTGCCGCACGAGAAGGCAGTCCGCTGGTATTGGGTGTGGGCCTGGGCGAAAACTTCATTGCGTCTGACCAGCTGGCATTGCTGCCGGTGACCACCCGCTTCATTTTCCTGGAAGAAGGCGACATCGCTGAGATCACACGCGAACATATCCGCATCGAGGACAGCGCAGGCCGTCCCGCCGAGCGCGGCATCAAGCAGTACATTGGCGGTGACACCTCCGCCGACAAAGGTGAATACCGTCACTTCATGCTGAAGGAAATCTTCGAGCAGCCCACCGCGATCCGCGCCACGCTGGAAGGACGCACCAGCATTGACGGCGTGAATGTGGATATTTTCGGCCCGGATGCCAAAAACATCTTCCCGAAAATCGAGGCGGTGCAGATCGTTGCCTGCGGCACGTCCTTTCATGCTGGACTGGTGGCAAAATACTGGTTTGAAGGTCTGGCGGGCGTGCAGTGCAGCGTCGAAGTGGCCAGCGAATTCCGCTACCGCAAAACCGTGGTGCGCCCCAATACATTGTTCGTCACCATCTCGCAGTCCGGCGAAACCGCTGACACTCTCGCAGCCTTGCGCGATGCCAAGGGTTACCTGTCCACGCTGACCGTGTGCAACGTGCCCACCAGTTCGCTGGTGCGTGAATCCGCCATGGCGTTCATGACCAAGGCCGGCCCCGAAATCGGCGTGGCGTCCACCAAGGCGTTCACCACCCAGCTTACCGCGCTCTATCTGCTGGTGGTGGGCGTGGGCAAATTCCACGCGATCAACGCAACGGAAGAAAAACGCCTGCTGCTGGGCCTGCAACAGTTGCCAGACGTGGTCCAGTCAGCATTGCGCCTGAATAAACCGATTGAACAGATGGCGGAAATGTTTGCCGAAAAACACCACGCGTTGTTTTTGGGGCGCGGTGTTCAGTATCCGGTTGCGCTGGAAGGCGCGCTCAAGCTGAAAGAAATTTCCTATATTCACGCGGAAGCCTATCCGGCCGGTGAGCTCAAACATGGCCCGCTGGCGCTGGTGGATGCGGATATGCCGGTGGTGACAGTGGCGCCGTCGGATTCACTGCTGGAAAAACTGAAATCCAACCTGCAGGAAGTGCGCGCGCGCGGTGGTGAACTCTTTATTTTCCAGGACGCGGAAGCGGGCGTGGAGAAGCAGAAGGACGTGCACGTGCTGGATGTGCCGAAAGTGGCGCCGGAACTGGCGCCGATCGTGTACACCATTCCGTTGCAGTTGCTGAGCTATCACGTGGCGATCATCAAGGGCACGGACGTGGATCAACCAAGGAATTTGGCGAAGTCCGTTACAGTGGAATAAGACGGGCGGAACGAAAGAAATTTTCGAATGCAGGGGGGTAATGGTGGCAAGGTGCTGCCATTACCCCTTTGTATTTCAGGCGGCAACGATGGCTTGGGTTGAACGCTTGCGGCCGGCAAAACCGAATGCGGCTGCCAGGGCGATGCCCAACAGCAACAGGCCTTGCGGTTCATCGACGTTTACGCTGCTGCTGGAAATATTGATATCGCGTACCAGCCAGTGGCCGTAGGGATTGGTATTGCTGTCGAGGTCCGGGCTGTCGTAGAACTGCACAGTGCCACCGCCGAGGCTTGGACCAAACTTCGAGGACGTCAATACGGTTTCGTCTGCACCGCCGGCGCCATCGTCAAACACGGCGTCCAAAATGCTGATGTAGGCGTCAGGACCGAAGACCTGCGAAAACGTGTTGTCGAAGAACGACATCAGATTGGCCACACCCTGGATGTCGCTGGAAGTGGCAGTGCCGGAGCTTTGCGAAGTGACTGCGTTGATGCCGACCGAGGAGAAGAGCAGGGTTTCGACTTCCAGGCGGGTGGCGTAACGAAATCCCTCGAAATAGCCGCCGCTGGCGAACTGGGTTTTCACGGCATTGAAGGAACTGAAGCTGCCGCCTGCATTACCCAGCCACGGATCCAGCCACTGCAATCCGGTATCGGTGTCAACGGTAATGGAGCCCGTGCCATAGCTGGAATCCTGGCTCATCAGCAGCGCGTAGGAATTGGTTGAAAATGCCGCACATGCAAGCAATGCGGGTAACATCAGGCGACGGCTCCAGCCTTTGGCCCCAGCTGCCAATCCGCTGGATGATTCCTGTTTCTGCACCACTTTCATCGCCTCCTGTTGATTCCGCATTTCCATGTTCACCACTCCGTTGCAATGCTCTTGTTTTTATAGCCAATTCAGGAAAGTGCGCTTGAATAAGCAAACCACGTTCCACTGATCATATGGCATTATTAATCAGTATCATAGCGCTCGAATCCAGGAAATTTTGTCAGCGTCTGTTAAGAAATTCGACACTGGCGCGACGCATTATTCAGCAGAGCGTTCAAAACCGGAGGCGAGTGGCAGTAAATCTGGCTGGAGCGGCCAAGCGCCGATCTGCCTGCATGGCGCAATAATAATACCTGCTAGGCTGCAGTAAAGGCTGCAAGCCCGCAGGAGACATCAATTGCGAACTAATACCAATAATTATCCGTCACCCGCCCGGGCGTGGCTGACCGTGTTCATTCTGATGCTGGCGTATGTGCTCTCGTTCGTCGATCGCCAGATTCTTAATCTGCTCGTGGGACCGATCCGGCAGGACCTGCAAATTTCCGACACTGAAATGAGCCTGCTGATGGGCTTTTCCTTCGCCGTGTTTTACACCATCTGCGGCATCCCGCTGGGACGACTGGCGGATTCCCGCAGCCGGCGCGGGCTGATTGCGGCGGGCGTGGTGTTCTGGAGCGTGGCAACCGCCACCTGCGGTCTGGCCCGAAGCTACTGGCAATTTTTTCTGGCCCGCATCGGCGTGGGAGTGGGCGAAGCCGCGCTGTCGCCGGCGGCGTATTCGCTGATTACCGACAGTTTTCCGCCCGCCAAGCGCGCCACCGCGTTGAGCGCCTATTCCATGGGCATTTACATTGGCTCCGGCATGGCATTT